>WRGV01000247.1 GCA_009787035.1 Propionibacteriaceae bacterium
CACACCCGTCGACCGCTGCGGGGTCGCGGCGATCATCGCCGAGCAGAGCACCCTGACCAGCACCACCATCGACTTGGACAGCGTCGGGCCGGGCCTGGCCTCCCGTCTCGCGCAGGCGGCCGGCCGCGCCGACATCGTCATCGTGGATGCGATCAGCGACGACGACGTGGCGACGATCGCGCAGGCCGCGCACGCGGTGACCGGCGTGGGGTGGCTGATCGTCGACTCGGGCCCCTTCGGCGCCGCCTTCGCTCCGGCCGCCCCCCAGGCCGCGACGCAGACGGATGTGCCACTGACGCTGGTCATCGCCGGAAGCCTGACCGACCAGACCGTCCGGCAGCTCGACCGGCTGACGCAGGCGCTCGACGCACAGCTGGTGACCATCAATCCGTTGGCCGTGGACGCGGACGAGGTGGTCGCACAGCTGACCGGGCTTGCCGCACGCGGGGCCAGTGTCGTCGGGGTACGCACGTGTGCGCTCACGCACCTGCCGGACGCCGTGGAAGCGCAGCAGGCGCTGCACCTGCTCGGCGAGGTGACGCGCCGGGCCGCCGCCGCGCTGCGCCCGGCCGGCATCTACGCCACCGGGGGTGACGTGGCCATCACCGTCATTTCGGTGCTGGGTGGCGACGGGTTTGCCGTCATCGACGAGGTGCTGCCGCTGGCCGTGGCCGGACGCATCGTCGGCGGACCGCACGACGGCGCGGCGCTGGTCACCAAGGGTGGCCTGATCGGCGAGGACGATGCCGCGCTGGTATGCGTCACGCGGCTGCAGCAGCTGGAGCGTGAGACGGGCACGATGCTGATGCACCAGGTGGGTGCCGTGCGCGGCCCGACCACCGGCACGGCGACGAAGGGATGAAGAACCATGGACGAATCCACCTCGACTGCCCCGACGCTCGGCGTCACGATCGGTGATCCGGCGGGCATCGGGCCGGAGATCAGTGTGGCATGCGCCGCCATGGCGCAGCTTCGCCGGCAGGCGCGGCTGGTGCTGTACGGCGACGCATCCATCGTCGCCCGCGCGGTGAGCGTGCTCGGGCTGGACGCGCGCGTGCGCACACTGGACGACCCGCGGCAGGCAAGCGATGACCCGCACGTCATCGACGTGGCCGACATCGGCGTGGTCGCCGACGCCGCCGACATCGCGTTCGGCGCGGTGCAGGAGCAGGCCGGACGCGCGGCCGTGCGCGCCATCGAGGCCGCGGTGTCCGACGCGATGGCCGGGCGCATCGACGGCATCGTCACCGCGCCCATCAACAAGGAGGCCATCTGGGCGACCGGCACCACGTTCCTGGGCCACACCGAGATGCTGCAAGCCCTCACGGGCGCGCCGTTCACCGACACCATGTTCGTCGTCGACCAGCTGTGCGTCTTCTTCGCCACGCGGCACATGTCGCTGGCGCAGGCCGTCGCCTCGATCAAGCAGGATCTGCTCGTCGGGTCGATCACCCGGGCCCTCAAGGCGCTGACGGTGTTCGCCACGCCACACCCGCGCCTGGCCGTGGCCGCGCTCAACCCGCACGGCGGGGAGGGCGGCCACTTCGGACGCGAGGAGATCGACGAGATCGCGCCCGCGATCGCCGCGGTCAACGCCTCCACGGGCGCCCACGTGCTGGGCCCCATCCCGGCCGATTCGGTGTTCCACCAGGGCCTGCAGGGCGCGTACGACGGCATCGTGTCGCTGTACCACGACCAGGGCCACATCGCCACGAAGACGTACGACTTCGACGGCACCGTGTCGGTGACGACCGGGCTGCCGATCCTGCGCACGTCCGTCGACCATGGCACCGCATTCGACATTGCCGGACGGGGCACCGCCTCGCCGGCCACCATGGTGTCGGCCATCCGGGCCGGCATCCGCTTCAGTGCCGCGAAAGAGCGGATCGCCGAGGCCTACCCACACACCTGAGCGGACCCCCCGCACCCCCGGCCCCTGCCCCGCCCGGCGACGCGAAGACGCTTTGGACAAGCACAAACCCATGAAAGGAACACAATGTCCACCCAAGCGGCAGCACCTGCCGTCATTCCGCAGAAGCGGTGGGCGTACGTCATCCCGGTCGCGGTCGTCATGTACATGCTGGCGTATCTGGATCGGAACAACGTCGCCGTCATCCTGCCCTACATCAACCAACAAGACCCGCACATGGCGATCTCGCCCAGCTCGCAGGGCCTCATCAGCGGCATCTTCTTCGTCGGCTACATGTGTCTGCAGGTCCCGGGCGCGGTCTTGGCCCAGAAGTGGAGCGCCAAGCGCGTCGTCGTCATCCTCATGTGCTGCTGGGGCGTCGTCGCCATGCTGTGCGGCGCCGTCCAGGACAAGCCGCAATTCCTGATCGTCCGCTTCATCCTCGGCGTCTTCGAAGGCGGCGTCTGGCCGGCCGTGCTCGTGCTGCTGGCCAGCTGGTTCCCGCTCAAGGAGCGGGCCCGCGCCAACGCGCTGTGGATGTGCTGCCTGCCGCTGTCCAGCGTCATCATGGCCCCGATCTCTGGCGCCCTGCTGAGCAGCCTCAGCTGGCGTTGGGTCTTCGTCATCGAGGGCATCCCGCCGCTGGTGTGGGGCATCGTCTGGTGGTTCGTGATCTCGGACCGTCCGCCGCAGGCCAAGTGGGTCTCGACCGCCGAGCGCGACTACATCATGACCGAGCTCGCCGCCGAAGAGGCCGCCAAGCCGGCGTCCGAGGCCAAGGGCGGCTACCAGCGCGCCCTCAAGGACAGCCGCTCCTGGCTGCTCATCCTCATCTACTTCTGCTGGATGACCGGCTTCTACGGCTTCAGCATGTGGCTTCCGACGGTGCTCAAGGAACTGACCGGGGGCGACTCGACCAAGGTCGGCTGGCTGACGGCCATCCCGTACGCCTTCGCGCTGGTCGGGATGATCCTCGTCTCGCGCTGGTCGGATGCGCACAACGACCGCAAGCACGCCGTCGCGATCCCGGTGTTCGTGGGTGCGGTCGCGCTGGTCATCGGCCAGTTGGTGCACGTGCCGGGCGTCGAGATCGTGCTGCTGTGTGTCGCCGCGGTCGGCATCTATGCGCCGTACGGGCCGTTCTGGGCCATCCCGGCCGGCTTCCTGCGCATCACCGTGCTGGCCTTCACGATGGGGCTCATCAACGCCCTGGGCAACCTGGGCGGCTTCGTCGGGCCGTACATCGTCGGCTGGCTGAAGAGCATCACCGGAGGCCATGACATCGCCGGCTTCGTCTTCTTAGCCGTGATGCTGGTGGCCGCGGGCGTCGTCACGCTGGCGACCATCAAGCCGCTGCAGACCGACGACACCCCGACGCCTGCCCCGGTCGAGGCGTGAGTGCCATGCCCGCCCAGACACCGGTCATCGTCTGCGCGCCCGACTCGTTCAAGGAGTCGATGACTGCACTGCAGGCCGCACAAGCCCTGGCCGAGGGGGTGCACCGCGTCGTCCCCGACGCCCGCTGCGACCTCGTCCCGATGGCGGACGGCGGCGAGGGCACCGTGCAGGCGCTGATCGACGGCCTGGGCGGGCAACTCATCCAGGCGTCGTGCCACGACGCACTGGGACATCCCGTGACGGCGGCCTACGGCCTGGTCGCCGCCACGGGGCTGGCCGTCATCGAAATGGCGGCCGCCAGCGGCCTGGGCATGATCGCCCCCGCCGACCGGGATGTGATGCGCTCGACATCGCTCGGCGTCGGCGAGCTGATCGCCGATGCGCTCGACCGGGGAGCCCGCCGCTTCATCGTGGGCATCGGAGGTTCGGCGACCAACGACGCCGGCGCGGGCCTGTTCCAGGCCC
>WRGV01000248.1 GCA_009787035.1 Propionibacteriaceae bacterium
CGCGCCCGTCGTGGTGGCCGGACGGGTCTACGCGGCGTGGGCGGGCGACCCGGGACGGATCGTCTCGGCGCTGGCCAGTGCGACGGGCGCCGCGCAGTCGTTCCCCCTGGACCGTGACAAGGCCCTGCAGCAGCCGGTCTTCCGCGTCAACCACGACCGCGTGGTGCTCAACGACATGGCCACCGGCCGCGCCTACGACATGATCTCGCAGACCAGCCTGGACGACTGGCAGATCGTCCACCCACCGGTCGATACGACCGACCAGCGCAAGGCCACCCGCCCGACCGACTCGCCCCCGACCGCCATGCCCGACCAGGTGGGCGTGCGCGCGGGCCGCACGAGCGTGCTGCACGTGCTGGACAACGACACGGATCCCGCCGGGGGCATCCTCGCCATCACCGCCGTCACCGCCCCGACCGGCGACGCCTCGACGGCGATCTCCCCGGACGGTCAGACGGTGCTATACACGGCGGGCGCGGATGCGACGCCGTCGACGTTCAGCTACACGTGCTCGAATGGGAAAGCCAGCAGCCAGGCGCAGGTGAGCGTCACCATCGACCCCGACGCCGTCAACAGCGCGCCCACGCAGCGGCCAGGCTACAACGCGCTGACGTATCCGGTCGTGTCCGGGGGCAGTGTCGGCCTGTTCGTCGCCCAGGATTGGCGCGACGCGCAGTCCGACCCCGTCTCGGTCGCCCGTGCCAGCGCCGACGGACGGCCGCTGGCGGTCACCTCCGACGGGCAGATCCACTACACCGCCGACCAAGTGTCCGCCGACACCGATGTCACCATCGACTACACGGTGACCGATGGGCACGCCGACGGGCAGGCCCAGGGACGCGTCACCGTGCACGTCCTGGCAGCCGATGCGAGCACGGGCGCGGTGCCCCAGGCCCAGCCCGACATGGCGACCGGCCAGGTGGGCGTGCCGCTGACCCTGTATCCGCTCAAGAACGACATCCCGGGGGCCGATCCGCTCGACCCGTCCGCGCAGTTGATGCTGCTGGGCGCGATCACGGCACCCACGGGGCTGACGGTGCAGACCGATCCCGCCACGGGGGCCGTGACCGCCACCGCGACGGCACCCGGCACCTACATCCTCGGGTACACAGCCGGGTTCGGGACCGCCGGGTTCAGCCAGTCGCAGATCCGGCTCGACTTCACCGGCCAGACGGACGCCTCGCCCCGGACCTCGCCCGACCAGGTCGTCGTGCGCGGCACCGTGTCGGCGATGGTGGACGTGCTCGCCAACGACACGGACCCGCACGGCGAGGTGCTGACGGTGACCGGCGCCCAGCCCGGCGATGCCAGCCAGCTCAGCGCCGCCGTGGTGGACGGACGCTGGGTGCGGGTGCAGGCGCTCGGGGCGCTGTCCGTGAACCCCCAGATCGTGCACTACACGGTGTCAGACGGCACATCCTCGCCCGCGCAGGGCGAGGTCATCGTCACGCAGCTGCCCGCGGTCACCGACGACACCCTGTTGCTGGCCGACGACACGGCCACCGTGCGCGCCGGCGACACCACGATGGTCGACGTGCTGGCGGGCGACGCCTCGCAGTCCGGGGCCCCGCTGCTGCTCGCCACGCACCCGGATCCGTCCGTCCCCGCCGGCCAACTGCCGGTGGTGCTGGTCGGATCCCCGGCAACCTCGGCGGGCGACCCCGCCCAGGTCGGCACGGCCTTCGTGGTGTCCAACCAGATCCGGTACGTGGCGCCCGCGACCGTGACCGCCCCGACGCAGGTCGCCGTCCGGTACGCCGCGCAGACCGCCACCGGNGCCCCCGCNTCGGCGACGCTGACGATCCTCGTGCAGCCCGCCCCGACGGCGACGGCCCCCGACACCGCGCCGACGCCGCAGGCGGTGGAGGTCCGAGCGGTGTCCGGCGATTCGGTGACCATCCCGATCCCCCTGTACGGCGTCGATCCCGACGGCGACTCGGTGACGGTGACGGGCATCACGAGCGCACCCCACCTGGGCCGTGTGACGGCGATCACGCCGACATCCATCACCTACCAGTCGTTCCCCGCGGCGGACAACACCGGCACCGACGAGTTCGGTTACCAGGTGCAAGACCGGTACGGCCTGGTCGGGCAGGCGCAGATCCGCGTGGGGCTGACCCCGCCCGGCCCGTTCCCGCTGTCGGTGCCGCTGGACGACACCGTGACCGCACGCCCCGGCGCCGCGGTGACGGTCATGCCGAAGAGCAACGACCTGATCGCGACCGGCGACGATCCGCAGGTCGTCCCGCTGGGCACGCTGCCGACCGGCGTCGCGCTGGGCAAGGACGGATCGACGTTCACGGCCACCGCGCCGGCCGCGGGCGCCGACCCCGTGCACTTCTCGTACATCCTGCGCGGGACGGGCGGCGACAGCACGCCGGCGCAGGTGAGCGTGCGCTCGCAGGACGGCTACCTGAACCCGCCCATCGTGTACGACACCACGGCGACCGTCTCCGGCGGGGTGGGCGAGGCCTCCCCGCTGGTCAACGCCTGGGACATCGACGGGCCCGCCAGCGCGATCACCCTGGTGGCGGTCGGCGCGGGCACGATCGGAGCGGACGGGGCGGTCACCGGCATCCCGCTGGCCGACCACGTCCAGCTGGTCTGGTACGAGGCCCGCGACGGCGACGGCGCCACCTCGGCGGGCGTGATCTTCGTGCCCGCCAGCGGCGGCGGCGCACCCCAAGCGCGCGTCGGTGTCGGCCAGATCCAGATGAGCCAGGACTCCACGCTGGCCATCCAACTGTCCGACTACGCGTTCAGCCCCCGCGGGCGCGACGTGCACCTCACGGTCAGCTCGTCGCTGTCGGCGGCGCCGGCCGCCGGGCTGTCCGTGCAGGCGTCCTCGACCACCTCGCTGACGCTGACATCGAAGGCCGGCTACACGGGGCCCGCCTCGATCAGCCTGCAGGTGAGCGACGCGACCGGAGCCGCCGACCAGCAGGCGCTGACGGCGTTCATCACCATTCCGGTGCAGATCGGGCCGACGACACCAGTGCTGCGCTGCCCCGACACCCCGGTGAGCGTCGTCCAGGGCGGCGCCCCGGTGCAGCTGGACATCGCGGCCCTGTGCCACGTCTGGACGCCCGACGGGGCGACGTCGACCGCGCTGAGCTACACGGCGGCCTGGACGAAGCCGCTGGCACAGGTGTCGGCGACGAACGGACGCCAGGTGAGCCTGGTCGCGGCGGGTTCGGCCCGTCCCGGCGCCACGGGGGTGCTCTCGATCGGCGTGCAGGACGCCGCGACCGCGCCGCAGCAGCTGCTCGTGACGGTCGTCGCCGCCGGGCCGCCGCGCCTGTCCGTCCCCAATCTGTCGGGCGTCGCGCAGGGCAGGACGGTGACGCAGACGGTCAGCATGTGGTCGCCGCTGCGCGATGCGGCGGTGACGGTCACGAGGGTCGTCCAGACCGGCGGGCCGGCATGCGCCATCGGGACGCCGCACGGGGCGCAGTTCACGCTGACGCCGTCGTCGGCGACCGCCGGCACCATGACCTTCACGGTGACCGCCTCGGATCTGGCCGGCAGCGCCGGTGCCGCCCGAGCGGTCCGAGCCACGTTCACGATGACGGTGTACGCCCGTCCCGACCCGCCGAGCCCGCCGACGGCCGGGCCTGCGCTGCACACGAACGCGGTCACGCTGACCTATGCGCCCGGCGCCGCCAACGGCGCGCCGATCGACGCCTACCAGGTGCGCGCGAGCACGGGCCAGTACCAGACCGACTGCGGCCAGATGACCACCTGCGACGTCACCGGCATCCCCGCCGGC
>WRGV01000249.1 GCA_009787035.1 Propionibacteriaceae bacterium
GGTGCCGGCCACGTCCTCCACGGCTGCCCGCCGCGGGACGTAGCCCGGACTCGGACTGTGATCTGACAGTTCGGTGGTGGACATGGGCGATGCCTACCTTCCCGGAACCTTCGGTCCCGGGCACCGTGCCCCTCGGCACGCCCACGCCTGGCCTGAACACCATCACGTGGGGGGTGTAGGGGGTGATACTCACGTGTGTCCAGGATCAACTTGTTGCTCTTCACGGTAGACAACGCCGCTGTCACCACCAAATCGGCAGCCCGGCCCGCGCTCACGGGACAAACTTGACCCCAGGCCCTCGAAGGCGGTCACCAGTGCCGCCTGCGCGACGATCGGAGTCAAGAATGTCCCCCATCCGGACACACCTTTGCCCCGATCTGGCCCCGCCCCGGCGTGTCGCCGCTCGAACCGATCTTGCATACCACACGATAGATATGGCAAGATCAGCACAGAACATGGGGGTCTCCGCGTTGAGACTTGCTGGAAGTGCAGCCGGCGCGGCGCGCACGCCGGCCGTAATATCCACAACCACACAGAACCGACCACAAATCTCATCGGACGGCCCCGGGGCGGGGGCCGTCCGATGGTGTGTGCGGGTGGCATGATGAGTTCCATGCTCTCGCAGTCCCTGCTCGACACCTTCCGCCAGACCTGCCTCGAACGCCGGCTACACGTCTACGGCGTGCACGTCTACCAGGAGGGCCAGGGCAGCACGCGCCACCTGTTCCGCTCCGATGATCGCGTGCACCTGTGGTCGGCGTCCAAGACATTCACCTCGCTGGCCGTCGGCATGTGCCTCGATGATGGGCGTTTCGGCTTGTCCGACTTCGTTCTCGATCACTTCCCCGAGTACCGCGCCGTCGCGGCGCCCGGCTCGGAGGCCATCACCATTCGCGACCTGCTGCACATGCAGTCGGGCAAGGACTACGACATGTTCGNCGAGACCGACCCNGTCGTCATGGACCGCACCGATTGGGCCGAGCTCTTCTTCACCGGCCCGATGGTGACCCAGCCGGGCACGCACTTCTTCTATGCCAACGCATGCTCGTACATGTTGTCCCGCCTGGTCGAGAAGGCCACGGGACAAACCACCCGCGACTTCCTGATGCCGCGCCTGTTCGGTCCGCTCGGCATCCTCAACCCCTGGTGGGCGACCTGCTCGTACGGCCACTCGCTGGGCGCGTATGGCCTGCACCTGACCCTGGACGAGTTCGCGCCGCTGGGACGATTGCTGCTCCAGCAAGGCGTGTGGGACGGCCGCGCCCTCGTGTCCCGCGCCTACGTCCAGGCCCTGCACACCGACATCGTCGATCCGAGCCCGCACTTCGCCGGCCCGGAATGGAACGTCGGCTACGGGTACCAGGTCTGGTGCTGCACGCGCCCGGGCACCTACCGCGCCGACGGCATGTACGGCCAGCTGGGCATCGTGATGCCCGACCTGCGCGCCGTCGTCACCATCACGGGACACAACGAATGGCACGTCGGGGACACCATCGCCGCCGTCTTTGCCGATATTGTCCCGCGGCTGTCCTAGGCAACCGCCCCGTTTGGCGAGCCGGGACGCGACCGGGTACAGTAATGCAGGTTGTGTCGGCTGCGGTGGCAACACGCGCGCGGACACTGGAACTTGATCGATCACCGAAGGAGCAACCGATGGCTGCCGTCTGCGACCTGTGCGGGAAGAGCCCGAGCTTCGGCCACAACAAGCCCTGGTCGAAGAAGAAGACGCTGCGCCGCTGGGATCCGAACATCCAGCGCGTGCGCGCGATCGTGGACGGCGCGCCCGTCCGCCTGCACGTGTGCACCGCGTGCATCAAGTCCGGCAAGGTCACCCGCTGACACACCGGCTCTGACAAGCCCGTCCTGGTTCAGGGCGGGCTTTGTTGCACCTGATCACCGTCTCGCGGATCGTCGTGTCGCGGCTATCATGGCCATGGCACCGCGACCGCCCGCCCGCCACACCCACCAAGGAGGCGCCATGAGCCCGGCATCTGGCATCCAGCTGATCGCCACTATCCACGAGCTGCCGCGCCGACCCGGCGAGCTGCGCGTGTGGCGCCGCACCGTCGATGCGCCGCCCGATCTGGGCATCGACATGATCGGCGTGCCCGAAGATTCCCCCGTCGACCTCGACCTGACCCTGGAGTCGGCCGGCGACGGCATCTGGGTCAGCGGCACGGTGACCGCGCGGCTGGTCGGCGAGTGCGCCCGCTGCCTCGCACCTCTGGACGAGCAGCGCAGTTTCCCCTTGCAGGAGCTCTACTACTACCCTGGTAAGGACGCCGAGGAGGACGCCCTGTTCGTCACCGACGAGCAGCTCGACCTCGAACCGGCGCTGCGCGATGCCATCGTCCTGGAGCTGCCGTTCAGCCCCCTGTGCCGTCCCGACTGCAAGGGACTTTGTCCCGAATGCGGCGCGAACCTGAACGACGATCCGTCCCACACGCACGGCGACGCCGTCGATCCCCGCTGGGCGGCACTGGCGGCGCTCAAGCCCGCGGACGATTCCGCCGCCTGAGTCACACCTTCTTCTGCAGCAGCACGCCGTAGCCCTGCACCCGGAAGCCCAGCTCGGTGTTGATCGCCAGCATGTGCTCGTTCTCCGAGGCGTTCCACGTGTGCACGCGGCGCACGGTGGGACAAACCTGCGCCAGCTGCTGCAGGTTGGCGGCCTTGACCCAGCGCCCCAGGCCGTGGCCGCGATGTCCCGGGAGCACCAGCGTGTACCCCTGGCCGACCGATTCGCTCGGCCGCCCCTCGAACGTCCGGTTGGGACACCACAGGTCGGTCTCGGCGACCAGTACCCCCGACGGCACGTGTTCCACGGCCGCGAGTAGCAGCGTCGTGTCCTGCTCGGCCGCCGACCGCAGCATTGCCGTGACGCGCGCCTCGTCCCACACCTCGGCCTCGACCTCCAGGCCGGCCGCCGGGGCCAGGTCGTTGAACACCGCCCGCATGGCCGCGAACCCGGCCCGCCAACGGTCTGGGACATCGTGCACCCACACGTGCAGCCGGTAATCGGCCGCGCGGNGGGACGATTCGTCCACAATCTGGGACAAACGTGCCTCGTCCACCGGCACCGGCAGCACCGACATCCGCTCGACCTGCTCCAGCTGGTACCCGTGCGCCTGCGCGAAGACCCACCCCGGCGTGTCGGCAGCGATCGAGCCGCCCTCGGGCGCCGGCACCTGCGGCCCCTGCGCGGCGCGCGGCCCCAGCGACAGCTCCGCCTGCCACGTCCCGCGCCCGGCGGCCCGCGCCTGTGCCTGCGCCCAGGCCAGCAGGTTTGTCCCGATTCCGCGACGGCGGTGATCCGGGTGCACCCGCACCGTCACCCATGCCACGTGCGTGTTGTCCACCAGGGGCCACTCGGCCGATGCCGTCCCCAGCGCGGTGTGCGGATCGGCGTCGTCCACCACGACGGCCGCGCGATGCGCCTCGTACGCGGTGTCGTTGAAGGCGGCCGCCGCGGCCTGCGGCGTGACGACCAGATCGGTGAACCCAAGCTCCTGCAGCGCATCGGCCGCCCAGACGTCGTACATCGCCCGATAGACCCACCCCATCGGGTCATCCAGCTTCGTCCCCTGCGGGAGCTCGATCAGCACCTCGGCCATGCGCCGACAGTACAGGCGCGCGGACGCCGCTGTCACGCGAGTTTCAGGTGCTGGCGGACAAAGCGCGGCGGCGGGCGTTGTTCCAGGTGGAGCCGGCCGAGGCGACGACGACCAGGCCGATGGCGAGCCAGTCGGTCGGGGGCAGCCACTC
>WRGV01000250.1 GCA_009787035.1 Propionibacteriaceae bacterium
CCCGCCGCTCATCCACATGGCGGGCAGCCACCCGACCGCGACCCAGCCCATCGCCAGGTAGAGTCCGGTGGCCAGCCAACGCGGCGCGCGCAGCTGGAACACGCCGAGCGCCACGCCGGTGACGGCGAGTGCCCAGATGAGCGCGAGCAGCGTGATCATCGACGCGCCGTGCAGCAGCCCGACCGCGAGCGGGGTGTAGGTGCCGGCGATGAACAGGAAGATGTCCGAGTGGTCGATCTGCTGCAGCACCTTGTCAGGGCGCGGTTTCCAGTTTCCCAGGTGGTACACCGCGCTGATGCCGAACAGCTCCAGCCCGCAGGCCATATACACGCCGCAGGCCACGCGCTCCGGCCAGGCGCGTCCGATGAACATCAGGGCCACGCCGCCGGCGATGATCAACAGCACCATCGAGGCGTGCAACACGCCGCGCAGGCGCGGCTTGAGTCCGTCCTCGTCGAACGCAGGATATGCACCACCGGGCACACCCGCGCCACCGGGAACGCCTGACCCGCCACCCACCCTGGTCGGGCCGTCCGCCACCGTCGTACTCACGCAGGCTACGTTAGCGTAGGTTTCGGCTCTGGATGCTGTGGGTTGACGATGGGGACGTACGCTTGAAGCATGGCCAGCAGTCCGACGTCACCCGACGCGTCCGGGCCGTGGAGTCGGCCGCTGCAGCTGGCCTACACCGCGTACGAACGACGGCTGCGCCGCAGCCTCGATCCGGCGGCGCTGCCCCGGCACATCGCGGTGATGGCGGACGGAAACCGGCGCTGGGCCAAGGCCAATGCCCCCGACCAGCCGCTGGTCGCCGGCTACCGCGCCGGTGCCGACAAGCTGCGCGAGTTCGTCTCGTGGTGCGATGACCTGCACATCGGCATCGTCACGCTGTGGGTGCTGTCCACCGAGAACCTGGCCCGCGAGGCCGACACCGAGGTCAGACCGCTGCTCGATGTCATCAAGGAACTCGTCGTCTCACTGGCAGCCACGGGCCGCTATCGCGTGCAGCTGGTCGGCGCGCTGGAGCTGCTGCCCGACGAGATCGCCGACGCCCTGCACCAGGCCGAACACTCCACCGAGGGCCGCCCGGGCATGCACATCAACGTGGCGGTCAGCTACGGCGGGCGCCGCGAACTGCGCGACGCCGTCCGCGCGCTGCTGCACGACGAGGCCGCCCGGGGCACGACGCTGGCCGAGCTGGCGGACACGCTCGAAGTCGACCAGATCGCCAGCTACCTGTACACCGCCGGCCAGCCCGACCCCGACCTGATCATCCGCACATCGGGCGAGCAGCGCCTGTCCGGCTTCCTGACCTGGCAGAGCGCCCACAGCGAGTTTTACTTCTGTGAGGCGCTGTGGCCCGACTTCCGCCGGGTCGACTTCTACCGCGCCCTGCGTTCGTACGCCCAGCGCGAGCGCCGCTACGGACGGTGACTCACAGCGCCACGCGACCTGATTCGCCCCGCGCGGCGCGACCCGAACCCTATGATGGATGGATGCCTGAAACAAACTCCGCCATCTGGCTCACCCAGGAGGCCTACGACAAGCTGGCCGCCGAGCTGGAGAATCTCAAGACCGTAGGACGCCCCGCGGTCTCCCGCAAGATCGCCGTCGCCCGCGACGAGGGCGACCTCAGCGAGAACGGCGGCTACCACGCCGCCCGCGAAGAGCAGGGCCAGATGGAGAGCCGCATCACCCAGCTGGAACACATGCTGCGCGAGGCCAAGGTCGGCGAGGCACCCACCAGCGAGGGTGGGGCCACCACGGGCATGCAGGTCACCGTCGCCTACTTCGGCGACGAGTCGGACACCGAGACGTTCCTCATCGGTTCGCGCGAGATGTTGGGGCTGGACGATTCGGTCGACATCCAGGTCTACAGCCCCCAGTCACCGCTCGGCGCCGCCGTGCTCGGCAGCCACACCGGCGACGAGGTCAGCTACCAGACCCCGGCCGGCAAGACCATTGAGCTGACGGTTCTGGACGTCGCACCCTTCCACGGCTGAGCACGCTGGCGTCGCGTTCGGATCACGCGGGGCACATGCCCTCCCGGCCGCCACAGCAGCGCGGCCGACGGGGCGGGCGTGACGCCCGAAGGCGGGCGGACGATGCCGCTCCCCGGCACACGGATCACACGGACGCTGCGAGCAACCCGGCGGCCTCGGCCGGCGTGAGCGCGCCGCTGGCGACTTCAGCCAGGATCTCCGTGCGCGTGAGCATCGGCTGACCCGGCTCGTCGTCCACCAGTCCCAGCCGCGCCAGCAGCCCGGTGATCCGGGCGCGCGCGGTCGGATAGCTGACGCCCAGGTGCTTGCCCACCTCGCGCACGTTCCCGCGGCTGGCCAGGAAGACGCGCAGCAACTCCAGGTCGGCGTCGTCCAGCGCGCAGAACGCGCAGCGGGCGAACTCCCCCACCAGGCCCGTGCCGCACGTGCGACACGACAGCTGCGTGACCACCAGCGTGTCCCCGCACACCGGGCAGTCCACGGGGGCCCGGCAGGCCTCGTCGTCGTCGGGGCGCATCAGCACCCGCTCCCGGCTTCGTCCCCATCCGTGGGCGCAGACATCCCGTCCCACCCGTGCTGCGAGAACGACTGCTCGCCGAACCACGGCGATCCGGGCGCGGGCGACGGCTCGTCCGGGNCCGCCGTGGCGTCCTCATCGCGGGCCGGCTGCGGCGGTTCGGGGTCCGGCCCGACATCCGGAGCATCGGTCGCCGGGCGTTGCCTGGCGGCATCGCGCGCCTGGCGGGCCGCCTCCCGTGCGGCCCGGGCCTCCTGGCGAGCCTGGCGCGCCTGCGCCCGGGCCGCCTCGTTGGCCGCTTTGGCCAGGCGCCGGGCCTCGTCGGCCGCGGCCTGCTCCTGCTCGGTCAGCTGCACGCGCACGCTGATATGCCCCATGACGACCGCCAGATCCAGCCGGGCGGAGCCGATGCCGAGCGTGAACTCGTCGTACGCCTGATCACCGGGCCAGCTGACGCCGCCCATCTGCGCCTCGGCGCGCACGCTCACCTGCGAGGCCGGATCGAGGCGCACCATGACGCTGCCCGACTCGGCGCGCACGCGCGAGCGCCCCTGTACGAAGCAGCCCACGATGGTTGCCGACCCCATCTGCACCAGGCAGTCTTCGATGCCGGCGACATCGGTGCACTTCATGCTGCCGGCTGAAACCCGCAGACGCCCCAGCGCGGGCACGCCGCTGATCCGCAGGCTGCCCCCGGTCCACCTCGGCGTCCACGACGACCGCCGGGTTGACCCGCACGACGAGCTGCTTGCCCAGGCTCATCGTGCGCAGATCCTCCAGCGTGTGCGGCGGACGGACGAGGCTGAAGCCATCCAGGCTCGGACCGATGTCCCCGTCGCTGGTCACCTCGATCACGTCGCCGCTGCGGCGCAGCAGATGCGGCCCGGTCACGTTGACCGTGGACACGCCCGGATCCGCGACCACCCGCACGCGCCGTCCGACCGCACGCACCGCGATGCGCGAGACCTGGGGCACGCCCGGTCGCGGCCCGGCGGTCGCCCGGCGCACGGCGTCGCGCAGGAACGTCGCGAACTGCGGACGGCCCAGCCCGGCGGCATCGTCGTCGGCGCGCGCGCGCCGCAGCACCTCGGTGCCCTCGGGCGCGCCCGCGTCCGACACCCCGGCATCCAGCACCTCGCCCACGAGCGGTTCGGCGCCCGGTGTGGGCTCACCGCCCGAGGACGCCTGCGCGTCGATCAGGCGGGCGGCCTC
>WRGV01000251.1 GCA_009787035.1 Propionibacteriaceae bacterium
CCCCGCCGAGCCCAGCGCTCCGCGCTGGCCGCATCCGGCACCGCCCGCACCCGTGGCACCGCCCGCACCCGTGGCACCGCCCGCGCCGGTCGTGGCACCGCCCGCACCCGTCAAGCCCGCCGAACCGAGCCCGGTGCCGCACGCCGAGGCCTTGGTGCAGGCCATTCAGACGACCCCGCCCGACGTCGCGTACGTCACCCCACTGGTGCGCCAGGTCGCGCACGAGCTGGGCGTCAACCTCGCCGATGTGATCGGATCGGGCGTGGGCGGACGCATCCGCAAGCGTGACGTCGTCAACTTCGCGGCGATGCATCCGGAGGCGCTGTCGGCGTCTCCCATGCCGTCCGCCCCCATTCCCGAAGACCCGCGCCGCGGCAGCGTCGAGACCATCACCGCCGCCCGCCTCGGCCTGATGCGCCAGATGGCCGAGTCGATGCGCACCTGCGTGCCGATGACGGTCAGCGTCCAGGTCGATGTCACCGGGCCGCAGGGCGCCAGCGTGTCGGCGGCGGTGGCTGCCATCATCGCGGGCGTGGCAGCCGCGCTGCGCCGCTACGGCCAGCTCAACGCGAGCCTGGACATCGATGCCGGCGCCCTGACGTTCCACGCCATCGAAAACATCGGGCTGCTCGTCGAGACCTCTGCGGGCCCCGCCATCCCGGTGCTGCACGATGCGAGCTCGCTGGCGCCCACCCAGATCGCCGACTGGGTCGGCGACGTGTGGGCCCGCGCCGACACCGGGGACTTCGAGCCCGACGAGCTGACCGGCGGCACGTTCACGGTGACCACGTCGTCCGCCCGCAGCGCCACCGCACTGGTGAACCAGCCGCAGGTGGCCGCGCTGTGCATCGGCGCGCCGAGCCTGCGCCCGGCGGTCTACCGCGGTGAACTCGCGCTGCGTGAGCTGGCCGATCTGACGCTGGTGTACGACTACCGCGGCGTCGACAACGCGGGCGCGGCGGCGTTCCTGTCCGCCGTGAAGAGCCACGTCGAACAGCGGGACTGACGATCACCGGCCCCATCCGGGCCTGACGTTGCCCCTGTGTCGGCCGGGGCGGGTAACATGACCGTGTGCTGCGCGCCCGGCACCGTGAACTGTCCGGGCGCATACAGAAGCGGAGGCGTGTGATGGCAAGCGAGCGGGCCAAGGAGCTGGCCGCCAAGCAGAAGGCCGAGGCCAAGGCCGCCAAGCTGGCGAAGAAGAACTCCACCAACCCCGAAGACTGGGGCCAGTTCCGCCAGATCGTCCACAGCGTCAAGCTGATCGGCAAGGCCAAGCCGGCCTGGAAGTGGCTGATGATCGTGTCGTTCATCGTGCCCCTGGTCATCGTGGCCGTCGCGGGATACCTGGTCGGCCCGTGGATTCCGGGCCTGATCAGCGGCATCCTGGTCGGCGCCATCGTGTTCATGGCCGTGCTGGTCGTGCTGACCCGCAAGTACGCCTACAGCATCCACGCGGGCGAGCCCGGCCAGGCCGAGGTCGCGCTGCGGATGCTCACCACCGGGCGCAAGCCCAAGTGGTCGTACACCGCGCAGATCGCGTTCAACCAGCAGGGCGACTCGGTGCACCGCGTGGTGGGCCCGGGCGGGCTGATCCTGATCGGGGACGGCGACCCAGCCCGGCTGCGTCAGCTGCTGACGGCCGAGCGCCGGCGCCACGACCAGCTGATGTACGACGTGTCGGTGCAGACGATCCTGGCCGGGGATGGCGAGGGTGCCGTGCCCGTCGACAAGCTGGCCAAGAAGCTGCAAAAGCTGCCCAAGACGCTCAGCGCGACGCAGATCACGCAGATCGAGCAGCGCCTGAAGGCGCTGGACGCGATCCGCGGACGCCTGCCCATGCCCAAGGGTCCCGTGCCGTCGATGAAGGGCGCGCACCGGGCGCTTCGCGGCCGCTGACGTGGCCGCCTCCGCCAAGACCGGCAGTCCCCTGGTCAGCGCCACCCAGCTCTGCAAGACATACGGCACGCGGGTGCTGTTCGACCATGTGAGCCTGGGCCTGTCCACCGGCGACGTCGTCGGCGTCGTCGGGCGCAACGGCGACGGCAAGACGACACTGCTCAGCCTGCTCACCGGGCAGGTCGAACCGGACGAGGGCCGCGTGACCCGGGCGGCGTCCGCCTCCGTGGGCGTGCTCGTGCAGGCCGAACCACCCGTGCCCGGCACCACCGTCCGCGACCTGATCGTCGCCGGGCAGCCCGACCACGTCTGGGCCTCCGATGCCGAATCCCGCGCGGTCGTCGAGCACCTGCTGGCCGGGGTCGACCTGGACGCCCGCATCGAGACGCTGTCCGGGGGCGAGCGGCGCCGCGCGAGCCTGGTCGCGGTGATCCTGGGCCGTCACGACCTCGTGGTGCTCGACGAACCCACCAACCACCTGGACGTGCAGGCCGTGCGCTGGCTGGCCGTGCACCTGCAGCAGGCCGCCGCGCGCGGGGTGGCCATCCTGGTCGTCAGCCACGACCGCTGGTTCCTGGACGCCGTGTGCGACCACATCTGGGAGGTGCACGACGCACAGGTGGACGCCTACGACGGCGGCTACGCGGCGTACGTGCTCGCCCGGGCCGAGCGGGCCCGGATGGCCGCAGCCACACAGGCCCGTCGCCGCAACCTGCTGCGCAAGGAGCTGGCCTGGCTGCGCCGCGGCGCGCCGGCCCGCACCAGCAAACCCAAGTTCCGGCTGGACGCGGCGTCCCAGCTGATCGAGGACGAGCCGCCGCCGCGCGACGAACTGGCGCTGCGGACGCTGGCGACCAGCCGCCTGGGCAAGGACGTGCTGGAGTTCCAAGACGTCGGGCTGGCCTGGCCCGACACCGGCCGGGCGCCGATCCTCGACCATACCGACCTGATCCTGGGGCCCGGGGACCGCATCGGCCTGATCGGCGTCAATGGGTCGGGCAAGACGACCGTCCTGCGGCTGCTGGACGGCACGCTGTCGCCCACGTCGGGGCGCGTGCGCCGCGGGGCATCCGTGCGGCTGGCACACCTGAGCCAGCACGTGGCCGAGCTCGATGACGACGAGCGCGTGCTCGAATCGGTGCAGCGCCTGCGCCGCCAGACCGCGCTGGCGACCGGCCACGATGTCGGCACCGACACGCTGCTCGGCGACTTCGGCTTCACCGGCGACCGGCTGGTCACCCGCATCGGTGAGCTGTCGGGCGGCGAGCGGCGCCGGCTGCAATTCCTGCGGTTGCTGCTCGGCGAACCCAACGTGCTGCTGCTCGACGAGCCGGCGCCGGCTGCAATTCCTGCGGTTGCTGCTCGGCGAACCCAACGTGCTGCTGCTCGACGAGCCGACCAACGATCTGGACATCGACACGCTGACCGTCGTCGAAGACTACCTCGACACCTGGCCCGGCACGCTCGTCATCGCCAGCCACGACCGCTACTTCCTGGAGCGCGTGACCGACGTCAGCTACGCACTGATGGACGGCACGCTCAAGCTGCTGCCCGGCGGCGTGGACGAATACCTGGCCTGGGCCGACGCGCGGGCCGATGCGCGGGCCGACGGCGCCGCGACGGCGTCCACCCCCGGCATCGCCGCCCGGCTGCGCACGGCACGCAAGCAGCTGGCGCGCATCGAATCCCAGCTGGACAAGGCAAGACAGGCGCTGGCGACCACGCACGCGGCGATGGCCGGGCACGCGCAAGACTACGCGGCGCTGTTGCGCCTGCAAGCCGATGAGCAGACCCAGACGGCCCACCTGGCCGCGCTGGAGGACGAATGGCTC
>WRGV01000252.1 GCA_009787035.1 Propionibacteriaceae bacterium
CTCTTGGGCGGAAGGCCCGCGCGGGCGGCGCGCTTGTCCACCAGCTGCGCGTGGCGCCGCTTGGCCTCCTCGCCCAGGATCGGGCTCATGCACGTGCCGACCACGAACCCCACGATGCCCAGGCACAGCACGACCAGGCCGATCTCGATGCGCAGCGACATCGGGGTGCTGCGCGCCCAGTCGATGACGCCTTCGACGCCCTCGACGGCCAGCTCCATCCAGCCGATGACCATGAGTCCCACGATGCCCAGCGCGGCGCCGAGGCCGCGCAGGAACACGCGGCCGCTGCGCTTGCCCATCCATCCGGCCAGGAAGTAGGCGACACTGATGACGACGAGGACTGCGGTGGCGATCATGGCGATCGTGAACGTGCTCAGATGCATGGGCGACAGCCTAGTTGGGATCAGCTCCGGCCTGGGCTAGACTTGCCGAGTCGATCCGCACGTCTGTGTGGGTCTTCCGCGAAGTGAGGGCAGGCCCTCCACCCGTGTCGGTTTCGGTCGGCCGGGTCATAAGCCGGGGTGCAGTGGCACCCTGGATCGGGCCTTCGCGCATGCGCGGAGGCCCTCGTTGCGTTCGGACGGCGCCACGACGAACCCAGGAGGGGACAATCAGTACAGAAGCGCGCATCAACGAGCGGATCCGGGTGCCCGAGGTCCGGTTGGTTGGGCCGGGCGGTGAACAGGTCGGCATCGTGCCGATCGCGCAGGCGTTGTCCATGGCCCGCGAACGCGATCTCGACCTGGTCGAGGTTGCGGCCGAGGCACGTCCGCCGGTATGCAAGCTCATGGACTACGGCAAGTTCAAGTACGAGGCCGCGCAGAAGGCCCGCGAGTCCCGCCGCAACCAGAGCAACACGGTGATCAAGGAGATGAAGCTGCGGCCGAAGATCGACGATCACGACTACGACACCAAGAAGGGGCACGTCGTCCGCTTCCTGCGGGCCGGGGACAAGGTGAAGATCACCATCATGTTCCGTGGCCGCGAGCAGTCGCGCCCCGAGCTGGGCGTGACGCTGCTCAAGAAGCTGTCGGACGATGTCGCGGCCGACGGGTTCGTCGAGCAGGTGCCCCGGCAGGAGGGCCGCAACATGCACATGGTGCTGGCCCCGACGCGCAAGAAGAGCGAGGCCCGGGCCGACCAGGAGGCCGCCAAGCAGGCGAAGGCCGCCCAGCGCGCCGCGGATGCGCAGGCCGAGCACGAGCTGGAGGTCGAGCTACGCGAGGCCGCCAAGGCCCAGCCCGCGAAGAAGAAGCGCGGGCCGGCCGACAACATGGATCCGGACGTGATGATCTAGCACGTTGCGGGTCCACGGCGCCATGGCGCCACCCACAAACCTGCCAGCCGAGGGGCTGGCGCTGCACACGCGGCCGGCGCGTGCGGACCGGATGCCCAGTTCGCCTGGGTGACAACAAGGAAAGCGAGACGAGATGCCGAAGATGAAGACGCATTCCGGCGCCAAGAAGCGGTTCAAGGTGACCGGGACGGGCAAGCTGGTCCACAAGGGCGCCGGCAAGGGCCACCACATGGAGGTCAAGACGTCCCGCCATGCCCGCCGCATCACCGGCGATCGGGCCGTGGCCCAGGTGGACGTGAAGAAGGCCCGTCGCCTGCTGGGCATCTAGCCCGCGGCACACCCAGAGCTTGTCAAGACCTAAGGAGTTGTGAACAATGGCACGAGTCAAGCGGGCAGTCAACGCCCACAAGAAGCGTCGTGAGATCCTCGAAGCCGCATCGGGCTACCGCGGGCAGCGGTCGCGCCTGTACCGCAAGGCCAAGGAGCAGGTGCTGCACAGCGCCACCTACGCCTTCCGGGATCGCCGGGCCAAGAAGGGCGACTTCCGCGCCCTGTGGATCCAGCGGATCAACGCGGCCTGCCGCGCCGAGGGCATGACGTACAACCGCTTCATCGACGGTCTGCACAAGGCCGGCGTCGAGGTGGACCGCAAGATGCTGGCCGATCTGGCCGTCACCGACGCGGGCGCCTTCGCCGCGCTGGTGGGCGTCGCCAAGAAGAGCGTTGCCGCCGCGGCCTAGCCCGGTGGATACGTTGAGCATGGACGGGTCGTACGCACCCCTCCCCGCGCTGTCTGCGGGGGGGCTGCGTTCGGCCCGTCAGCTTGTCCAGCGCCGGGGACGCCAGCACCAGGACGCCTTCCTGGCCGAGGGCCCGCAGGCCGTGCGCGAGGCGCTGGAGACCCCGGACGAGGTGACGATGCTGATCGTCGGCGAGGACGCGCTGGCGATCGACGCCGTGCGCGGTCTGGTCGAGCATGCGATGCAGACGGGCGTTCGGACGGCGTCCGTCCCCGCGCCTGATCTGGCCGCGCTGAGCGACACCGTGCACGCACAGGGGATAGTCGCGGTCTGTCGGCAGCGGCATCCGGGGTTGGACGACGTGCGCGAGGTGCGCCTGGTGCTCGTGTGCGACCAGGTGCGCGATCCCGGCAATGTGGGCACGATGATCCGGGCCGCCGACGCGTTCGGTGCCGACGCCGTCGTGCTGACGTCCGGGTGCGTCGAACCGTGGAACCCGAAGGCCGTGCGCGCCAGCACGGGCAGCCTGTTTCACCTGCCCGTGGTCGCCGATGTCCCGTTCGACGATGTCGTGGCCTGGCTGCATGGCCGGGGCGCGCAGGTGCTGGCCGCCGATGCCAACGGTGAGCCGCTGGACAGCCTGGCCCGCGCGGGCGTGCTGTCCGGCCCGGTCGGCTGGGTCGTCGGCAACGAGGCCTGGGGCTTCGGCGCGGGCGACCTGACCGCCTGCGATCGGGTGGTGTCCGTCCCCATGTGGGGCCGCGCGGAGAGCCTCAACGCGGCGTCCGCGATCGCCGTATGTCTGTACCAGACCGCGGTCGCCCAGCACGCGTCCTGACGGGGCCACGGGTGCTCGCCGATAGGTGGTGCGCGGTGGCCGTGCGTCGGGCCGTCTAAACTGAGTGCTCGAATCCGAAACCGGCGTGTGTGGACGCTGCGCCAGAAACGGAGCCGTCCCAGGGGCGGGGGAAGGGTGCCAGACGTGGCAGACATCGATGAGGCGGGGGTGGCCCAGCTGGTCGCCGACGCCGAGGCCGCCATCGCGGCGGCCACGACCACAGAACAGCTGCGCGCCGCCAGGGCCGCGCATCTGAGCGATACGTCGCCGATCGCGCTGGCCAACCGATCGATCGGTGCCATGGCGCCGGCCGATCGCAAGGCGGCCGGGCAACTGATCGGGGCTGCGCGCGGGCGGATCAACCAGGCCTTCCAGGCGCGGCAGACGCAGGTCGAGGCGGCCGAGCTGGCAGCCCGGCTGGTGGACGAGGCGGTGGACGTGACGCTGCCGGTGGCTCCGCATCCGGCCGGAAGGCTGCACCCGATCACGCAGATGGTCTACCGCATGTGCGACGTCTTCACGTCGATGGGCTGGGAGGTCGTCGAGGGGCCCGAGGCCGAGGCCGAGTGGCTCAACTTCGACGCGCTGAACTTCACGCCCGACCATCCGGCGCGGTTCCTGTCCGACACGCTGTTCCTCGACCCGCCCGATGCCCACCGGCTGCTGCGCACGCAGACCTCGCCGGTGCAGATGCGCGCGCTGCTGACCCGTGGTGTGCCGGTCTACATCGTCGTGCCGGGCGCGGTCTACCGGGCCGACGAGTACGACGCCACGCACCTGCCCGCCTTCCACCAGCTGGAGGGGCTGGCCGTCGACAAGGGGCTCGGCCTGGCCGAGCTGCGTGGCACGCTC
>WRGV01000253.1 GCA_009787035.1 Propionibacteriaceae bacterium
GGCCAGCCAGTCGCGCGCCTGCCCCAGCAACGGCGGGAACCAGCGCGCCGCCAGCTGATCGCGCAGCGCGGCCGGGACGTCGGACCAGGTGGACGGATCCGGCTCGCAGCGCACGAACACGTGGTGGTCCACCTGCCGGGCGCGCCACGCGGGCGCACCCAGATCGGCCACCGCCTGCACCCGCTCGGCCGGCGTCAGGTCATACCAGTGCCGGGGCGGACGCCGCGACGGGCGCACCGCCACAGGCTCCTCGGTGCCGGCGCTCACAGCACCCCCATGAGCGCGTAGCAGCCGAACGCCACAGGGGCGCAGAACAGCATCGAATCCATCCGATCCAACACCCCGCCATGCCCGGGCAGGAAACGTCCGGAATCCTTGACGCCGGCGTCGCGCTTGATCGCGGACTCGGCCAGATCGCCCAGCGTGGCACACACGGCCAACACGACGCCGAAAACCACGCCCTGCCACATCCCGGTATGCATCAAGAATGCGCCGACCAGGCAGCCGATAATGGCCGCCAAGATCACGCCACCGGCGAATCCCTCCCAGGTTTTCGCCGGGCTGATTCCGGGCGTCATCTTATGGCGCCCAATCGCCGAGCCGAGCAAATACGCACCGGAATCATTGGCTACGATGCACACCGCATACGAGACGACCAGTTCGATGGGATGCCGACTCACCATCATCGCCACCACGAACAGCGCCATGCCCGGCAGATACGCCAGCATCAGCACCGACATGCCCGCATCGGCCAGGTAGCCGTGCACGCCCCGGCGCAGCCGCCATGCCAAGCAGATCAGCGCCGTCGCGATCAATGCGATCGTCACCGTGATCATCATGATCACGATCGGATGATCACTGTGGCGTGCCACCACGTACGAGCCGATCATGATCACGGGAGCCGCCACCACGATGATCTGCCACGTCGGCTCGATGCCCACATGGCGGGCGGCACTCCGCAGCTCCAGCACGCCCAAGGTGATCATGGCGGCCATGATCACAATGAACCCCGGATGCCACCACGCCAACGTGATCGCGATCACGGCGACGAGCACCAGTGCGGACGCGGTGCGCACGGCCAGCGTTGCCAGCTTGCTCCGCGGCGCGGGTGCCGTGGCCGACACGGACGCGCCCACGGGGGCGGCGCCCGGGCAGTCGGAACTCATCGGCGGATCACACAGCCATCAATTCGGCCTCTTTGGCCTTCAGCAGCGCATCCACCTGGTCGATGTATTTCTTGGTCGCCGTGTCCAGCTGTTTCTCGGCGCGGTCTGCCTCGTCCTCGCCGATCTGCTTGTCCTTTTCCAGCCGCTTCACCTGCTCCATCTGGTGGCGGCGGATATTGCGCACCGCGATGCGGCCCTCTTCGGCCTTCGCGCGCGCCGTCTTCGTGTATTCCTGGCGGCGCTCGGTGGTCAATTCGGGCAGCACGACCCGGATGGTGTTCCCGTCATTGCTGGGGGCCACGCCCAGGTCCGAATCTCGGATCGCCTTCTCGACCGCGGGCAGCGCCGACCGGTCGAAGGGGGTGATCAGCATCGTACGGGGCTCCGGCGTATGGAAGGTCACCAGCTGCTGCAGCGGCGTCGGGGTGCCGTAGTACGACGCCTGCAGCTTGTTGAACATGTCCGGATGCGCCCGACCGGTGCGGATCGCCGCGAAGTCCTGCTTGGCATAGTCGACCGCGCCGGCCATCTTCTGCTCGGCTTCCTTGAGGATGTCGCTGATCGTCATGGTGGGTGTTCCTTTGATCGCATCTGGTCCGCCGCCTCGTGCGCGGCAGACACTTGATTGTCTCATGCGCCGGGCCGCGTCGCATGCACCGCGACGCCAGCCACGCCGTCCTCATGGGACCGCAGGTCGAGCGAGGCTCACGCGTGCAAAGCCGTGCCGATCGGATCGCCCGAGGCGGCCCGGCCGATGTTGCCGGGCACGTCCAGGTTGAAGAACACCATCGGCAGCCCGTTGTCGCGGGCCAGGCTGACCGCGGTGGCGTCGGCGACCTTCAGGTCCTTGCCCAGGAACTGGTCGTACGTCAGCTCGTCGAACATCGTGGCCTGCGGGTTGGTGCGCGGATCGGCGTCGTACACGCCATCCACGCCGTTCTTGCCCATCAGCAGCACGTCAGCGCCCAGCTCCAGCGCGCGCTGGGCGGCCACCGTGTCGGTGCTGAAGTACGGCATGCCCGAGCCGGCCCCGAAGATGACGATCCGGCCCTTCTCCAGGTGCCGGATCGCCCGCAACGGGATGTACGGCTCGGCGACCTGGCCCATCGTGATGGCCGTCTGGACGCGCGTCGGCACGCCGGCCTTCTCGCAGAAATCCTGCAGCGCCAGCGCATTCATCACCGTGCCCAGCATGCCGATGTAGTCGGCACGACTGCGGTCCATGCCGCCCTCTTCCAGCTGCGCGCCCCGGAAGTAGTTGCCACCGCCCACGACGATGGCAACCTGCACCCCCGATACGACCACCTCGGCGATCTGCCGGGCGATCGAGGACACGACGCCGGGGTCAACCCCCAGGCTGCCGCCCCCGAACGCCTCGCCCGACAGCTTCAGCAACACCCGTTTGTAGGGCTGGGCCATGGCCCCTCCTTCCGTCGTCGCGGCGGACCGTCAGGCCCGACCCATCTCGTCTTTAGCAGGTGGACATACGACAGCTAGACGCACGTCTGGCTAGGTGTGGGACTAGGCAGTGGCGAAGCGGACGAAGCGGGTGACGCGCACGCCAGCCTGCTCCGCCAGCTTGCCGATGGGCAGGCTCGACTCATCGGAGATCGACGGCTGGTCGAGCAGGACGACGTCCTTGTAGAAGCCGTTCATGCGTCCCTCGACGATCTTGGGCAGGGCCCCCTCGGGCTTGCCCTCCTCACGCGCGGTCTCCTCGGCGATGCGGCGCTCCTTGTCGACCTCGGCCTGCGGGATCTCCTCGCGGGTCACGTAGACGGGACGCATCGAGGCGATCTGCAGCGCGACCGAGTGCATGAACTCGGCGTCCTTGCCCTCGTACTCGACCATGACGCCCACCTGCGGCGGCAGGTCGAGCGAGCGGCGGTGCAGGTAGACGTCCACGTCGCCGGCGAACCAGGCCACCTCGGCCAGCTCGATCTTCTCGCCGATCTTGGCGACCAGCGCGGCGATCGCGTCGTCCACCGTCTGGTCACCGTCGAGCACGATCGCATTGGCCGCGACGGTGCCCTCGGCGTGCGCCTGATCGACGGCCTGGACGATGCGGTCGGCCAGCGCCACGAACTCCGGGTTCTTGGCCACGAAGTCGGTCTCGGCGGCCAGCTTGATCATGGCGTGGCCGTACGCGGCCACCAGGCCATTGGTCGCCTCGCGGTCGCTGCGCTTGGCGGCCTTGGCCGCGCCGCTGATCCGCAGGATCTCGATCGCCTTCTCCTGGTCGCCCTCGGCCTCGTCGAGGGCGCGCTTGGCGTCCATCATGCCGGCGCCGGTCAGGTCGCGCAGCTTCTTCACATCTTGTGCGGTGATTGGCATCAGTTGTCCGTTCTTCTCGTGAATGACGTGTGGTGGATGGGGACGGGCCTCAGGCGACCGGCGTCTCGTCCGCGGCAGCCTCGGCCTCGGCAACGGGCTCGGCAACGGCCTCGGCCTCGACCGGAGCCTCGGGCTCGGCCTGCGCGACGGCGTCCTCGGCGCCGGCCTGCGGTGCCGCCTCGGCGGCCGGAGTGCCCAGCACCTCGCGCTCCCAATCGGG
>WRGV01000254.1 GCA_009787035.1 Propionibacteriaceae bacterium
GCACGGCGGGGGCCTCGGCATCGTCGGGTCGCGGGGCTGGCGGCTTCTTCGGCAGCAGCCGCGTCACGAGCGACACCACCGCGACCACGACCAGTCCCCAGATCAGACCGGCGACCGCAGACAGCGCGGTGTCGATGATCCACGTGAGGACGGCGGGGGCGTGCGCGGCGTGCTCGATGGCATGCACCAGGGCGTACGGCCCGGTCACCCCCACCTCGGACAGGTTCGCCAGCAGGATGTGCCCGCCGACCCAGAGCATCGCCACGACGCCGACCACGCTCAGCACCCGAAAGACGATCGGCATCGCCGTGACCAGTCCAGCGCCCAGCACCGCGAGCGGGCGGGTGTCGCGCCGGCACAGCCGCAGCCCGACGTCGTCCATCTTCACCAGCAACCCGACCACGCCGTAGACCGCCACCGTCATGAGCAGGGCCACGACCACGAGGATGACCAGGCGATAGACCCATCCGCCCGCNTCGATGTTGTCCAGCGAGATGAGCATGATCTCGACGGACAAGACCAGGTCGGTCCGCACGGCGTTGGATACGATCTGCTTCTCGTCAGCGGGCGTGCGCTCCACGATCTCGGCCTGCGTCGGCCCGTGCTCGTGGCCGCGCAGGGTCTGGATCCAGTGCCACACCTTGTGGGCGCCCTCGTACGCGAGATAGGTACCCCCCACGAGCAGCAGCCAGGGGAAGATCCACGGCGCCCAGACGCTGAGCGCCATGATGGCGACGATGATGAGGGCCTTGTTGCGAGCCGATCCGCGGGCGATCCGCCAGACCACCGGCAGCTCCCGGTTGGGCGAGATGCCCTGCACGTACTGCGGGGTCACCGCGGCATCGTCGATCACCACACCGGCGGCCTTGGACGACACCTTCGCGGCGCCCAGCATCACGTCGTCGAGGGACGACGCCGCCGCCCGCGCGAGCACGGCGATGTCGTCGAGAAGGGCAAAGAAGCTGCCGCTCATGGGGCTCCTTGTCGGGAGGGGCCAGGGGTCGGCCGGTCAGGGTCGCGGGGCGTGAGCCCTCACTCTATCGGGACACCCGTCGCGCGTCCAGCATTCAGCTGGCGTCCGGATAGACCTGGCGTGCCAGGGCCAGGAACTCGTCGCGGGTGAAGCCCAGGCCCCGGTAGTACACCAGATCCTTGGACAGACGCTGCAGGGCCATGGCCTCCCGCTTGTCGGTCAGCTGGTCGCTGCGGTGGGCGGCCACGAAGCTGCCCTTCCCGACGATGGCGTCAATGAGCCCCGCACGCTCCAGCTCGTCCCACGCCTTCTTCACCGTGATGACCGAGACCCCCAGATCGCGCGCGACCGTCCGGATCGGCGGCAGCGGCGCACCGGCCGCCAGCTCACCCCGGACGATCTGCGCCGCGATCTGCTCGGCGATCTGGGCATAGAAGGGCGTGTCAGATGCTGGGGAGAGTACGACGTCCATCGCCGCTACAAATCGGTGTGCTCGAAGGTGGCGACGGCCCGGCGCCACGCCACGACGGTCAGCCCGGCGTACAGCACCAAGCCCACCAGCAGCACGACCAGCTGCGCACCCAGGTGCCCCAGCCCCTCGTCGTTCAGCACGTGCGCCCAACTCGGCACAGCCATGAACAGCGTGGTCAGCAAGCCGCCGACGATCACCGCTGCCAGCGTCCCGCCCAGCAGCGGCCACAGCATGCGGTACGGCGTCTTGTACGTGCCGGGCAGGTAGATCGTGTTGAACAGCGCGTACATCAGCGCGACCACGCCGAAGAAGGCCATGTTCGGGTTCATCCCAGCACCGTTGTTGACCGACCAGATCAGGTGGTGGCCGATGGCACACGGGATGCCCACCACCAGCGTCGCTAGCTCGAACAAGACCACGGTGCAGGTGCGCGCGGTCACGATGCCCGACTTGGGCACCGGCAGCGACACCGCGAAAGCGAGATCCTGATTCATCTTGTCGAACTGGGTGATGTACAGCGGCACCATGAACAGCCAGCTGAACGCGATGAAGAACGGCCACGCCGGAATGATCAACACCAGCACCGGGAAGAGCAGCCATAGATACAGCCAGACCGGCACATTCAGCCGGAACTCCTTGTAGATGAGGTTCCCAAGCATCACTCGTCCGCCTCTCCGGCGTTACTCGCCTCTTCGCTCGTGCGTTCCCCGCGTCCGGCAGGCCCGCGCCGTTCGTGGTACACCATGACCTGTTCGATGTCCGGACGGCTGATCTCCAGCCCCTCGGCGAGCGCGCGGTCGGCCGCGCCCAGCAGCCCGGTGAAGCCCAGATCGGTCGCCTTATACCCGATCAGCGCCCGCTCCAGGTCGGGGCTGAGCTGGTCTTTGCGCCCGGCCACGAGCAGGTACGACGCCAGGAATGTCTCGGAGTCGGCGCTGGCGACCAGCCGCCCGCCGCGGATGTACGTGATGAAGTCGGCGCACTTGTCCAGGTCGGAGGTGATCTGCGTCGAGAACAGGATGCTGCGCCCGCCCTCCTCGATGACCTCGCGGAAGACGTCCAGCAGGTCGTCGCGCGAGACCGGATCGAGCCCGGACGTCGGCTCGTCCAGGATCAGCAGCTTGGCGTCGTGCGACAGCGCCAAGGCCAGGCCGTACTTGACCTTCATGCCCTGCGACAGCTGCTCCACCTTCTTGTGCTCGTCCAGCTCGAACAGGTCGAGATAGCGTCGGTACGCGGCGTCGTCCCAGGTTTCATAGAAGCGCCTGAACACGTCCGTGATGCGCGACAGCCGCATCTGCGGGTAGTACGTCACCCCGCCCAGGGCCAGCCCGATGAACGGCTTCAGCTCCAGCTGATGGCTGCGGTAGTCCTTGCCGAGCACGCTGACCTCGCCGGCGTCGGGGCGCACCAGGTCGAGCATCGTCTTGATCGTCGTCGTCTTGCCGGCGCCGTTGCGCCCGATGAATCCCATGATGTACCCGGCTTCGAGCGTGAAGCTGATGTCGTGCAGCTCGAATCCGGGGTACCGCTTGGTGAGCCCGTTCACGCTGAGTACGTCCACGGCCCGCCTCCTTCGATTGTGTATACCGTACATACACACTATGACACGAACGGCGGCGCGTCAACCGCTCCACGAACCTGTGAGTCTGCCTAGAGTATGACGCAGCGTCAACCATGGGGAACCACTGAGCAGCGGACATGAAAATTGCTTGTCATCGCATAGATTCTGCCCTTGCGTGCCGGGCCTCTGCGCCACCAGACACCCCGCCAAACGGGCCTGTGGGGCCCCAACGCACCTCAACCGGCAAAACATCGATTTTGTTCGTAGGGCATACTAGTAACAGCAAAGACGAGAGATGCGGAGAGCATCCGGGCTGCACAGCCAGGACGCAATCCCATCAGCGCTCGTCGGATGCGACCAGGACCAGCGTCTCCGGGTCAGGTCTGGGGGGTCCCGTCCCGGATCGACGCTCCCACGGTGGCCGTCGCCTCATGGAGGCGGCGGCCACCACTCCTGGTTTCTGTCAGTCACCGCTGTGTCGCGGTGAACTAGCGATGTCCTGTGAGGCCCCTCAAGTGCCAGACACTACCACCGCGGCACCAAGAAGGATCCCGTTCCGCATTTTTGCTCTCGGAATAATCAGATCTGGCTCGACATCTCCGCTAGCCACCCCATAAACGACGACAGGCCCGGGCGCCTGTGCGCACCGGGCCTGCCCGTCGTTGTCACAATCAGCTCTGCTTGGAGCGGCGTCCACCGCCGCGGCGGGCC
>WRGV01000255.1 GCA_009787035.1 Propionibacteriaceae bacterium
GCCAGCCTGGTCAACTCGGCGCTCACCTTGATCGGCGCGGCGATCATGATCTTCACGGTCAGCTGGCTGCTGGGATTGATCACCTTGATCATCGTGCCGTTGTCCGCAGGCATCACGATGACGATCGCCAAGCGCGCGCAGAAGCGGTTCATCCGCATGTGGGAGGCCACCGGTGAGCTGAACAGCCAAGTCGAGGAGACCGACACCGGCCACTCGCTGGTCAAGGTCTTCGGCCACCGCGCGGAGGCCGACGCCACCTTCAAGAAGACGAACGACGACCTCTATCGGGCCGCGTTCGGGGCGCAGTTCCTGTCGGGCACCCTGATGCCGATCAACATGTTCGTCGGCAACCTGGTCTACATCGTGATCGCGATCGTCGGCTGCCTGCGGGCGGTCGCCGGCAGCCTGACGCTGGGCGCGGTGACCAGTTCGATTCAGTACGCCCGCATGTTCACCCAGCCGATCAGCCAGATCGCCTCTCAGTTGAACACGCTGCAGTCGGGCGTCGCCTCGGCCGAGCGGGTCTTCGAGGTGCTGGACGCCGANGAGCAGACCCCCGACGGCGATGCGNCGCTGCCCGAGCCNGTGCANGGCGCGGTCACCTTCGAGGACGTCGCNTTCTCGTACGACCCCGAGCGTCCGCTGATCACCGATCTGTCGATGAACGTCAAGCCCGGCCAGACGATCGCGATCGTCGGTGAGACCGGGGCCGGCAAGACGACGCTGGTCAACCTGCTGATGCGGTTCTACGACATCCAGGGCGGCCGCATCACCTTCGACGGCGTCGACACCGCCACCGTGCCGCGCGGCGCGCTGCGCAGCGAGTTCGGCATGGTGCTGCAAGACACCTGGCTGTTCCACGGCACGATCCGCGACAACATCGCGTACGGCAAGATCGGCGCGACCGACGAAGAGGTGCACGCCGCCGCGAAGGCGTCGTACGCCGACCGCTTCGTCCATGCGCTGCCCGAGGGCTACGACACCGAGATCGACGACGAGGGCAGCAACGTCTCCGCCGGCGAGAAGCAGCTGCTGACCATCGCGCGTGCGTTCATCGCCGACCCGGCGGTGCTGATTCTGGACGAGGCCACGTCGAGCGTCGACACCCGCACCGAGGTGCTGGTGCAGCAGGCCATGGCCGCGCTGCGCCAGGGCCGCACGTCGTTCGTGATCGCGCACCGCCTGTCGACCATCCGCGACGCCGACATCATCTTGGTCATGGACCACGGCTCCATCGTCGAGCAGGGCAACCACGAGGATCTGCTGGCCGCGGGCGGCGCCTACGCGCAGCTGTACCGCGCGCAGTTCGCCGCCGGCAAGGAGGACGAGGAGCAGCTGGAGGCGGCGGCACCGGCCAAGCGCCGCGGCGGCATGGCAGGCATGTTCGGGTAGGCGCGACGCTTCCGTCCGGACTTGTTTGGTCTAAGGATGGTGCACGCATTCCGCGCGTACGTGGGCATCGTCTAGGCTCTTGCCATGGCATATGTATTGGGCATTGACGTCGGCGGATCGGGCATCAAGGGCGCACTGGTCGACCTCGATCAGGGGGTGTTTGCCAGCGACCGCGTCCGGATCCCCACGCCGAAGCACTCGACGCCGCGCGCGTGCTGCGACGTGATCGCCCAGATCATCGACGCCTTCGCCGATCAGCTGGGCGACGAGCCGATCGGCATCACCGTCCCGGCGCCGGTGGTGCACGGTTTCGTGCCCCGCATGGCCAATCTGGACAAGGGGTGGACGGATCTGCCCGCGCTGGAGTTTTTCACGCAGCGCCTGGGGCGTCCGATCGTGCTGATCAACGACGCGGATGCGGCGGGCCTGGCCGAGGTCTACTACGGCGCGGCCAAGGGCCAGCCCGGTGTCGTGATCGTCGAGACGCTGGGCACCGGCATCGGTAGCGCGATCATCCACAACGGCGTGCTGCTGCCCAACACCGAGCTCGGGCATCTGGAGCTCGATTGCCACGACGCCGAATCGCGCGCCTCCGCCGGTGCCCGCGAGCGCGAGCAGCTCGGTTACAAGGAGTGGGCCAAGCGCCTCGATCGCTACTTCGGCTTCGTCGAGATGCTGTTCTCGCCCGACCTGTTCGTCGTGGGGGGCGGCGTCTCCAAGAACCACGAGAAGTTCCTGCCGCTGCTGCATCTGCGCACACCCATCGTGCCGGCCCAGCTGCGCAATCAGGCGGGTATCGTCGGCGCGGCGTGGGCCGCAAAGCACCTCTGAGCGTGGAGGACGGGGACCGGCTGGTGACGCAACCGGCCCCCGTCCAGGGGTGACGCAGCGGAGAGGTCACGGGAAGCGCTGACCGTACATGTCGGAACAGCTATTGTCAGCGCTTCCCAGCAGACCATGCGGCCTTGGCCGCCGAATGACGGCCCTGGTCGCAACGCCCGATCGGCTCTGCTGATTCCAACTCTATGGGCTGTCCGAGAACCCGCAAGCTGGTTCACGATCAGCGTTTGCGCTGGTGAAGCCTACGTTTGCGTAGGTAACGCCTACGGAAACGTAGGTAGGTGTCACGTGCGGACGACGTAGCGCCGCACCGTGACGCCGGCCGCAGCGACGGCCAGTGCCAGCAACGCCCCGGTGATCGCTCCGAGCGGCGAGGCCGGGGCGATCATGCCGCCCGTGTCGGCGCTGGCCCCGGGGCCGCCGGTGTTGAGCAGCGGAGCTTTGGCCGAGACGGTGACGGACGCGGTCAGGTCGGACGGCAGCATGTTCTCGTCATCGCCCACGGTCGGGACGACCGTGACGACCGTGCCGTTCAGCGTCGCCTGGGCCGTCGCGTCGAACGTCATCGACACGGTCTTGCCGGCATCCTCCGGCAGCACGGTGTACTTCGCGATGCAGATCACCAGGTCGCCGTAGGTGAGCGTCAGCGAGCCGTCCGACGGGTTGGCGATGTTCGTCGGGAAGGTGTCGTCCGCAACGTCGTCGTCGGCGAAGTAGGGCCCGTAGCACGCCAGAGCGCTGGGCGTGCCGGCACCGGTGAACGCGCTCCGCGCGATCACCAGGTGGCTGAGCGTGGTCGGGCTGATGTTGTAGGCGACGGTCGCGAACCAGACGTTGCTGCCCACGGCGACGACGGCGTCGTCGTCCAGCGGATTCGCCTCGGGGTCGGTCGGGTCGGTCGAGAATGCCATCGTCAGCATGTACAGCGTCGGGGTCATGGCCGGCACGACGACCGCCGTCGTTGTCACCGAGGTGGCGTCGGGCAGCACCTGGTTGCCGTCCGGATCCGAGGCGGTGACGGTGGCCACGGGGTGGTAGGTGGTGGCGGACGCGGCCGGATCGACATTGAAGAAGCTGGTGCAGACGGTATGGCCGCCGACCGGGAGCTGCAGCGTGAGCCGGTCGGCGCCGGGCAGGATCTGCGGGCTATCGAGAGGCTGGCTCTCGTCGGCGGTGGCATAGATGTCGCAGCTCAGCGCCGGCTGGTCCGATATGCCGTCGGCCGACACGCGCACCGTGACATCGGACAGCGCCACGGTGCCCGTGTTCGCGATGGTGAAGACGAATGTGATGTCGGTCGGGTCGACCAGGGTCGCATCGGTGTCCACGGCCACGTGCATGGACGCCTGCGTGGTCGTGTCGGTCGTCGTCGTGCCACCGGTGTCGGTGGGGGTGTCGGTCGCGTCGGCGGTGTCGTCGGTGACGGGGACGGCGGCGTCGTCCGCGGTGGTCGCGACGGTGACGGCGGGGGAGTCGGCCGG
>WRGV01000256.1 GCA_009787035.1 Propionibacteriaceae bacterium
CGCCGGAGCCGCCCGTCCCTGATCCGCTCGTGCCCGAGCTGCCCGACCCCACCGCGTCGCCGACCGCCACGTTGACCGCGGCGACCGTACCGGCGAACGGCGCCGTCAGCGTGCCGGCCGTCAACGCCGCCTGGGCCTGGTCGAGCGCGTCCTGTTTGGTCTGCAGGTTGGACGTCGCCGCGGTGATCGCCGCCGACGTCCCGGACGCCTGCGCGGTGGACAGATCCGACTGCGCCGCCGTCACGGAAGCCTGCGCGGCCGTCACGGCCGCCTGCAGGTTGGTCAGATCGATCGCGGCCAGCGCCTCGCCGGCGCTCACCTTGTCGCCGACCGCAACCTTGACGCTGGTGACCGTGCCGGCGCTGGTGAACGACAGGTTCGCCTGCTGCGCGGGCTCCATCGTGCCGGTGGCGCCGACCGACGTCGTCATCGTCACCAGGCTTGCCGTCGCGTCGCGCGTCGTGGTCGTCGGGCCAGCGCTGGCGCTCGGCGGCTTCAGCCCGTAGTACAGACCGGCTCCGGCCGCCACGACCAGCACCACGATGATGGTGATGACCAGGCCCCTCTTGCCATGCGAATGCGCAGCCACCGCGTCCCCCTTCCCTGGGGGAAGGCCAGGCCGACCGGGTCCGATCCGGACCAGTTCTCGTCGGCACTTCCCGAAGCTGTCATCCAGCAGACACCCGGGGTCTGGGCCGGGCGTGTCGCCATCCTTGGCAGCATCTGTGAACTTGCCGAGACGCAAAGACGGCGGGTGTCCCGCAGGGGGACACCCGCCGTCCGCGCTTGGTTCAGCGCCTCAGACTCACCACTTGGTCGCGTCGAAACGCGGGAAGGCGGCGGCGCCGGCGTAGATCGCCGCGTCGTCCAGATCCTCCTCGATGCGGATGAGCTGGTTGTACTTGGCCAGCCGCTCGCCGCGCGCCGGAGCGCCCGACTTGATCTGCCCGCAGCCCAGGGCCACGGCCAGGTCGGCGATCGTGGTGTCCTCGGTCTCGCCGGAGCGGTGGCTCATCATGGTGTGCATGCCGTTGCGGTGGGCCAGATCGACCGTGTCGATCGTCTCGGTCAGCGAGCCGATCTGGTTGACCTTGACCAGCAGGCCGTTGGCGGCCTTCGCATCGATGCCGCGCTGCACGCGCTTCGGGTTGGTGACGAACAGGTCGTCGCCGACGACCTGGACCTTGTCGCCCAGGCGAGCCGTGAAGGCCGTCCAGCCCTCCCAGTCCTCCTCGTCCAGCGGATCCTCGATCGAGACCAGCGGGTAGCTGTCGACCAGGCCGGCGTAGTAGTCGATCATCTCGGCAGCCGTCTTGGCGCTGCCCTCGAACTGGTACTTGCCGTCCTTGTAGAACGTGCTGGCCGCGGCGTCCAGGGCCAGGGCGACATCGCGCCCGGGCTGGTAGCCGGCCTTCTTGATGGCCTCGACGATCAGGTCGAGCGCCTCGCGGTTGTTGTCCAGGTTCGGGGCGAAGCCGCCCTCGTCGCCCAGGCCCGTGTTCAGGCCGCGAGCCTTCAGCACGCCCTTCAGCGTGTGGTACACCTGGGCGCCCATGCGCATGGCCTCGGCGAAGCTGCTCGCGCCGATCGGGCAGATCATGAACTCCTGGATGTCCACGTTGGAATCGGCGTGCTCGCCGCCGTTGAGGATGTTCATGCACGGCACCGGCAGCAGGTGCGCGTTCGGGCCGCCGAAGTAGCGGTACAGCGGCAGGCCGGCCGACTCGGCGGCGGCGCGCGCCGTGGCCAGCGACACGCCCAGGATGGCGTTCGCGCCCAGCTTGCCCTTGTTGTCCGTGCCGTCCAGCTCGATCATGGCGGCGTCCAGGATGCGCTGCTCGCTGGCCTCGAAGCCCAGCACCTCCGGCGCGATGATCTCGGTGACGTTCTCGACCGCCGTCAGCACGCCCTTGCCGTCGTAGCGATCCTTGTCGCCATCGCGCAGCTCGACGGCCTCGAAGGCGCCCGTCGAGGCGCCCGACGGAACGCCGGCGCGCGCAACCGTGCCGTCATCCAGGATGACCTCCACCTCGACGGTGGGGTTCCCGCGGGAATCGAGGATTTCGCGGGCTTCGATGTATTCGATACTTGCCACTGGTGCCGACCTTTCGCCCGGGGAGCCGGGCCTTGAGACTTGTCCTGAAACCAACCACCGGTCCGGCGCATCCGGAATCGGGGCCCGATCTGTGCTTGGCTTATGCCCCCAAGCCTAGTGCAGACCCGAAGGCCGCGCAGCGTCCACCATGTGATTCCACTGTGAATCAAGCCGGGTTCGCCTCAGGCGTGGCTTTTGCCACACGGGGAGGTTGAACCTGCGCCTCGGCGGCCCGGACCTGCGTCTCCAGAGCGCGGACGGCATCGCGCAGCGCCTGGTCGGGATCCACCCCATCCACGGCAGCCCGCACCACCAGCGCGAGCAGCGCCCGGCCCAGTTCGTCGGCATCCAGGGGCTCGCCCGGAGCGTCCGACAGCACGCCGTCCAGATGCACGTCACGCACGCGGGTGACCACCTTGGACGCCCGCGCCAGCGTGGGCATGGCATCCGCGATGCCCTCCAGGCAGCTCGTCCGCGACTTCTCGATGCGCTTGCGGGCCTCCCAGGTGCCCAGCATGTCGTCGGGCACCTGCGCGTCGCCGAACACGTACGGGTGGCGCCGGATCATCTTCTCGACGATGCCGCGGGCCACATCGTCCACGTCGAACCAGCCATCCTGGCGGGCGATCTCGGCCTGGAAACAGACCTGGAACAGCAGGTCGCCGAGCTCCTCGCGCAGGTCGGCCGGGCTGCCCGCCTCGATGGCGTCGATCGTCTCGGACGACTCCTCGACCAGGTGTTTCACCAGGCTGCGGTGCGTCTGCTCGGCATCCCAGGGATCGTCGCGGCGGATCCGCGCCATCACCGCGACCAGACGGGCGAACTCGGTGCCAACCTCGGGGCGCTCGCCCAGCGCGCCGTCCGCCAGCAGCGCGGCGTCCGACTCCGGGTCGTCCAGACGCGGCACGTCAGTGCTTCGAATCCAGCTGCGACAGCGAGCCGGTGCCGGTCATCGCCAGGGAGCTCGGATCGAACTGGCCATACCGCGGGTTGACCACGATATCCAGCGTGGACAGATCGGCCAGGAACTGCTCCATGCCCAGCTGGTTCGACAACAGCCCCGCCAGGGCGAAGTCATCGATCGTCTGCTTGCACAGCGGGTCAGCTGTGAACGTCGCGGTGTCGTCGAACTGGGTCAGGAACTGCGTGAGATCGTCCTGCGAGAAGGTGGCGTTGACCCTGTGCGCCATGGCCACGCCGATCGCGCCGTCGATCTGCCACTGCACGGACATCGCCCGCATGGTGCTCTCGCTCATCGGTGTCGCCGGCTTGGCGACGGCGGTGTACGACCGCAGGCAGCTCTGCGCGACCTGCTCGACCTGATCCTGCGTGACGACCGTGCCGTCCACGCTGAATGCCGTCGACATGCGCGTCGCGCAGCCCGTGCAGGACGCCAAGGCGGCGATCCCGGCAACCAGGGCAATCAGGCGGGTGCGTGCCGTCATCGTGGGCCTCCTCGGCGTTGTCGCTAGCGATGCGTGGACGATTCTACGCCAGCCGCCCGCACGGCATCGGAAGCCGGCCACGACGCCCACGAGGCGCAGGGCAACGCCACCGGTGTCGTGACCACTCGATCTAGACGCGGCACCGGCAAGGCGCCCAAGCCGA
>WRGV01000257.1 GCA_009787035.1 Propionibacteriaceae bacterium
ACGCCGTGGACACGCACGTGATCGAGCGCGGCGACGACGAGCCGATCGACCTGGACGGCGAGTGGCGCTGGATGCCGCTGTACGAGGGCCTGAGCGAGGCCCTGGGCGAGGACGTGGACGTGACCACGCCCATCGACGTGCTGCGGCACGCCTGCGACGCCCACGACGTGCCCCGCCAGGACGACTGGGTGCAGGGCAAGCTCGCCATGGAGCTGTTCGAGCACCTGGTCGAGCCGGGTCTGACGCAGCCGACCTACGTCTGTGACTTCCCGGCGATCGCGCAGCCGCTGGCCCGTCCGCACCGCACCACGCCCGGCCTGATCGAGGCCTGGGACCTCATGATCGGCGGCGTCGAGCGCGGCACCGGGTTCTCCGAGCTGATCGACCCGGTGATCCAGCGCGAGGTGCTCACCGCGCAAAGCCTCAAGGCCGCCGCCGGCGACCCCGAGGCCATGGAGCTGGACGAAGATTTCCTGGCCGCCCTCGAACAGGGCGCCCCGCCCATGGGTGGCCTCGGCCTGGGCCTCGACCGGTTGGTCATGCTCTTCACCGGCGCGGGCATCCGCGAGACCATCCTGTTCCCGCTGCTGCGCCCGCAGGGCTAGGACGTCGTCCGTCCCCGGCTTGGGCGAACGGACGAGCGTAGCCGTCCGCACACCCCGCGCAGCACAACCGCGCTGTTCGTGGACACCCCGCGCCAACCACAGCGCCCGGGTGCAGGATGGCACCATGCCCGAACCGCCCCTGTGGACTGCCCACTACGGCGCCGGCGTGCCGCCCCGCATCGCGGCGCCCGACGAGTCACTCGACATGCTGGCCGAACGCGCCGCACGCGAGGCTCCCCGCTGCGCCGCGACCACGTTCTTTGGCCGCACGCGCACGTACGGACGGCTCGGCGACCAGATCGCCCGGGCCGCCCAGGGCCTGCACGCCCTCGGTGTGCGCCCCGGCGACCGGGTCGCGATCCTNCTGCCCAACTGCCCGCAGCACCTGGTCGCCTTCTACGCCGTTCTGCGGCTCGGCGCCGTCGTCGTCGAGCACAACCCGCTGTACACGCCGCGCGAACTGCGCCACATGTTTGAAGACCACACCGCTCGCATCGCCATCTGCTGGGACGTCGCCGTGCCCAAGCTGCGCGAGCAGCCGTCCGACATCGCCCCGGAGCACATCGTCGCGGTCAACCTGACCTCGGAGCTGCCGCTGGCGATGCGGGCGGCGTTGCACCTGCCGTTCCTGCGCCGCCGCCGCGCAGCGATCACCGCCAAGGCACCCGACACGATCGGCTGGAAGAAGCTGTTGCGGCACCGCCCGCTGCCGGCGTCGCACCCACATCCGTCCCCCAGCTCGCTGGCGCTGATCCAGTACACCTCGGGCACCACGAGCCTGCCCAAGGGCGCGATGCTGACGCACGCGAACCTGTACGCCAACACGCTGCAGGCGTTCGCCTGGCTGCCGGGGCTGAAGCCCCGCGAGGAGGTCTTCTATTCGGTGCTGCCGATGTTCCACGCGTTCGGGCTGACGCTGGTGCTGACGCTGGGCGTCATGCTGCAGGGCCGGCTGGTGCTCTTCCCCACCCCGGACGCCCGCGAGGTGTTGTCGGCCGCCAAGCACTTCCCGCCGACGGTCTTCGGCGGTGTCCCGCCCATCTTCTACACGGTGGCCGCGATGGCCAAGCGCAAGCGGGTGTCGCTGGCGTCCGCCCGCATGTGCTTCTGCGGCGGCATGGCGCTGCCCGAGCAGACCGCACAGTTGTGGGACGAGGTCGCAGGCACGCCGCTGATCGAGGGCTACGGCATGACCGAGGCATCGCCGGTGATCTGCGGCAACCCGGTCGGCGACAACCGCCGGCCCGGCACCGTGGGCGTGCCCTTCCCGAGCACGGACGTCCGCGTGGTCGCGATTGATGACCCCACCACCGAGGTGGGCACCGGCGAACGCGGCGAGCTTCTGGTGCGCGGGCCGCAGATCTTCGGCGGCTACTGGAACAATCCGGACGAGACGGGGCGCGCGCTGCTGCCCGGCGGCTGGCTGCGCACCGGCGACGTGGTGACGCAGGACGCCGACGGCTTCGTCACGATCGTCGACCGCACCAAGGAGCTGATCATCACCGGCGGGTTCAACGTCTCGCCGAGCGAGGTCGAGGCCGTGCTGCACGGGCATCCGGACATCGCCGAGGCGGCCGTCATCGGCGTGCCGCGTCCGGCCGGTGGTGAGCGCGTCTGCGCTGCCGTCGTGCTGCGCGAGGGATGTGCGTTGCACGAGGACGACGTCCGCGCCTACTGCAAGCAGCGCCTGGCCGCCTACAAGGTGCCGCGGATCATTCTGCCCGTGGACGAGCTGCCCCATTCGCTGCTCGGCAAGGTGCTGCGCGCCCAGGTCCGCGATCTCGTCGCACCCGACGTCACCGACCATCGGTGACGGCTCAGCGTCTCGCCCACCCCAGGCGATGGGCCCAGCGCCGTCCCCATCCGCCGCTGTGGGTGAAGCCCGACTGCACGACGCGGACGTGTGCCACCGGCGGCTCGCGTTTCGTGCGCGGATGTGCCTCGATGACCACAATCGTGCCGGGCGCGAGGTCGAGCATGACAGGCTCGGACATGTCCTCGCACCCCTCGGGCGTGTCGTCACCGATGCCGACATTCAGTGTGTGCCGCCCGGCCGTCAGGCCCGTCGCGTACCACAGCCGCCCCGGCGGGGACATCACGCCCCCGGCCTGTTCGCCGTCGACAATCAGCATGATGACGCACCAGGCCTTGACGCTGAGGGCGGCACGCAGGCTTGCGCGGTCGTTGCCCACAGCCACGAGACATTGCGGCTTGCCCAGCTTCGGCTTGGCGTAGTCGATGCCGTCCCGCGCCGGCTGCGGGATCGAGATGTCCTCGAACGTGAGCGTCGGGACGAACGTGGGCGCCGGCAGTTCATCTGGTTCGGACGTCTCAGTCCTGACATATGCGGAGCCGTTGGACGTCGGACGCCCGCACCACTCACGGTCCCAGCCAAGTCGACGAACCCACCGCCGACCCCAGCGGCCGTTGTGCGCGAACCCCGAGTCCAGGATCCGAAGGCTCACTAACGGCGTGCGTCCCAACTCAGGGGGCTGCACCTCGACGAGCACAATCGAGTGCGGACGGATCTCCACGGTGACCGGCTCGATCATGGTGGGCTGGGGCAGCGCAGCCTTTTCAGCGGCTTCCATCGCGTCGAGATCGCTCTTGTCGAAGACGAACATCCCGCGGCGCTTGAGTCTGAAGAGATTCGCTTCCTCGTCGGGGTGATAGCCACCCGGCCAGATGGTGATGGTGTGCCAGCCGGGCGTGATCGCGCACGCATGCCAACGATCCCGCATACCGCCGCTCGCGATCTGTGCACCGTCCACGACCAACGCAATCTCGCCCCACGGCTCGGGGTTCCGAATTTCCGGCACGGGCCCATAGGACCATCGCGCGGCCAGAATGCACTGTGCCCCATCCAGAGCAGATCTGACGTAGTCCATGGCAGTTCGAGCCCAGTACGGAACGCAGATGTCCTCGGTCGTGACCGTCGGGACGATCCGACCTGTCACCACTGGGCCCGTCATCACTGCCCCTTTCCAGCTCAGGAAGGCGCTGCGCTGCGGAGTGTGTGGGCTTGTCGCGCCCGTCGCGGCCGCACGTCCCCGGCAGGACGAGGCTTGGACGCGGGTTGGGCCTGTTTCGGCTTG
>WRGV01000258.1 GCA_009787035.1 Propionibacteriaceae bacterium
GCCGCAACGCAACGAAGAACGCGGACGCCTGCTGTCCCGGCAGCCCGGACGCCATCGCCGCCGGATCGTCCGCATCGTCCCCGACGGTGATCAGCACGCTGGACGAGGCGCCCGCCTGCGCAAGGTCGGCACCGAACGCCGGCGTCAGCGCGTCGGGCGTCAGCATCACCGGCACCTGGCGCGAGCCCAGGCCCTGCTGCAGCGCCGCCACGAGGCTGGCCTGCACGGGCGCCGACGCCGCGATCAGAACACTGTCGGCCGTGCCCGCACTGATGTCAGACATGACGGCTGCGGGCAGCGGATCCCCCGGCGCCACCTGGGCCGACGCCGCCGTCTGCACGCCCGCGGGCAGCGTCCACCCCTGCTGCACCAGCGCGAACGGATGGCTCACGCCCGACCCGCTCAGCGCCTTGGCCAGGCCCGCCGCGACGCCGGTTTGGGACGGTCCGGTCGTCCACACGTTCAGCGGCAACGACGCCGGGGCGTCGTACGGCAACACCAGCGGCACGTCCACGTGCAGCGTCGGCAGCACATCGTCCACGTGCGGCCCGGCGGTGGCCACGACGATGCCCGAGACCGACTGCGACACCAGCGAATTGACGGCCGCCCGCAGCCCGGCCGCGGTGCCGCCGTCCTGCGCCGCCACGAGCGTCACCTTGGCCCCCGACAAGCCGAAACGATAGACAGCCACCTCGGCACCCTCGGCGGCGTCGCGGTACTGCGAGCCCTCGCCCTGCACGGGCGGCATGACGATCCCGATGCGGATGCTCGCCATCGCGGCGGACCCACTCAGCGTCAACGCGACCGGCACGCCCGGCGCCGGCGCACCCGGAGACGACGCCGACCTGGAGGTGCACCCCGTCGCCATCAGCGCTGCGGCGACGAGCGCGGCGCACCAGATCACAGTCTTCTTCACGAAATCACTCACCCACATGGAACGAATAGACGGTTGGGACGGACACGCCCACGGGCAGCCCGGGGAACGACGGCATGGCGGCGATCCGATCCTGCGCGGCCTGGAACTGCGCCGCTTGCAGCGCCAGCGCCACCTGGTCGCTCGACAGCTGGTTGCCCTGCCCGGTCGTGGTCGCCGACACCCCGCCCAGCACGCCCTCAGCGTTCTGGATCAGCGCCGCGCTGGTGTGCAGCTGCCCGAGCAGGCCGACCTGGCTGGTCGGATTGGGCGAGCCCAGGTTGGCGAGCACCGCGTTGAAGTCCTGCGTCAGCTCGGTCTGGGCCGTGGTCAGGTCGGTGGAGGACGATGTCAGCTGCGCGATCAGGTTCGTGACGATCGGGTTGGTCGAGTTGGTGAACGACGCCATGACCGTGGCCAGCTGTTGGTCGTCCTGAGCCGAGGTGGCGCCGATCATGTTCAGGTCGGCGGTGGCCAGCGTTCCGGTCTTGGCCTGCAGCTGCGAGATCAGCTCGTCCGACACATTGCCCAGCTTGGTCAGCGCCGAATTCAGCGCGGTGCCCGTGTCCGTCTGCGCATGGTCGAGGGTCGTGTTGGCGCCGTTCAGCGCCGTGGTGACGGCGTCGGCCCACGTGGTCAGCCCGCTGTCGACCGCGGGCATCTGGCATGTCATCGCGTTGCTCAGCCAGATCACCGCGTCGCCGGGCGCCGACGGCATTCCAGCGGTGGACGCCGACCCGTCCGGGCACGCCGGTGCGGACGTGGGCAGCACGTCCTGATGCGTGTAGATCCCACTGAGGTCGTCCGCCACGGTGTTCAACAGCTGCTGCGCGGCCTGCTGGTTGGAGTTGTCGTCGGGCTTGGCCAGATTGGCCAGGTCGGTGATGTCGGTCTTGATGTTGGCGAGGGTGCCGCTCGGGCCGTCCGCACTGTCGGACGGAGGCGTGTACAGGCTGCCCAGCTGCGTCGACAGGCCGGTGAGCGCGGCCCCCAGGTCGCTCAGCTGGCTGCTCAGCGGGGACAGCCCCTGGGCCAGCGTGGCCAGCGCGTCGTCCGGCCCGGTCAGGCCGTTGAGGGCGTCCGCCGCCGTGTTCACCTGCGCGATGGCGCCCGTGGTCGGGGCCGCCAGCGCCGGTGCGATGCTCGACGCGTTGCTCTGCACCTGGTTCAGCGCCGTCGCCAGCGCCGACACGGGATCGCTCCCCGACGTCGGGACGGACGACAGCGCGGACGCCAGCGCGGTCAGCTCCTGCTGGTTGCTGGCGGCCTGTTGCAGCATCGGGCTCATCGCCAGGGCCAGCGGCGACAGCGGGCAGCTGGCGGCGTTGGTCGCCCCGAACGCAGTGTGCAGCGCGGTGGCCACATCCTGCGCGGACGAAGCGTCGGACAGATTGCCGTCCCAGGTCGCCTCCTGCGTGCATCCCTCGGTCGCGCCGAGCAGGTTGTCGAAGCGGGTCACGAACCCGGCCAACGGATCGGGTGTGTTGGCGTGCGGTGCGTTCACGATGCCAGCGGCGCTGCTGGCTGCGGTCCACGCCGCCCCCAACTGCGGCTGGACGCTCTGCGCGCTGCTCGCCGCGGCCACCACCGAGTTCACCTTGTCCGGCAGCGGCGACAGCTCACTCAGCGCCGGGTCCAGGTTGTCCTGCACGACCTGCTGGAGCTTCGCCCGAATGCTGGCCAGCTGGCCAGCGATGCTGCTCTGCACGGAACCGTCGATCTGCGGGGAACCGACGAGCTGGGTGATCGTGGTCTGCAACGGCTTCCAGGTGCCGTCCGTGTTCTGCAGCGGCGCCAGCGTCGCCTGCATGGCGGTCACGGTGTCGATGGCGTTGTTCAGATCAGCGGACAGCTGATCGGCAGAAGTGGTGATGTCGTCCGTGCCCTGCCCCAACGCCTTCTGGGCGTTCTTGACGTCCGTCCCCATGAGGTTCAGATCGGTCTGCAGCAAGGTGGCCTGCCCGGCCATCTGCGGCACGTTGAGGGCGTCGAGTTGGCCCTGGAACGTCGCCTGCGAACCGGTGAGGGCGTTCTTCTCGTCCGACAGGGCCCCCTGCGCGTCCTTGATGGTGCACAGGATGGACGGCGCCGCCGACGAATCTTGCGGACACGGTTCGTCGGGTGTGCCGACGGTCTGCTGGAGCACGCCGATCAGTGCGTCGCGGCAGTTGACGGGCCCACCCGCGGCGTCCGGCGGCCCGGCGGGCGCGAGGGTGGTCGGGTCGGCGAAGGCGTTCTCGACGGTCTGCAGCTGGGCCTGCATCAGCTGGATGGACGACGCCAGCGTGTGCGGGGCGTTCGCCGCCAGCTCGGGCATGGTGAGGGTGCAGTTGGCGACCGAGGACTGCGTCATCTGCGGCGTGTCCGTCGTCGATCCGAGGACGTTGGCGTTCAGGTTGTCGAGCATGGCGGACGTGCTGCTCGTCACCGCACCCTGGGCGGCCGTCATCTGCTTCTTCGACTGCTGCCCCAGCGCGGCGAGCTGGTTGGTGGTGGTCGAGATCTGCGACAGCACCGCGGACGATCCGGCCTGCAGGTCGGCGTACGTCTGGCTGCCCAGGGTGGTCGCGTCCTGCGACAGGGCGGTGTAGACGCTGCCCACGAACTGCTGCACCTGGGCGACCTGCGACGACACGTCCGAGACCGCCTGGATGGTCGCGGCCTCGCGCGTCGCCAGCGACTGATTGGCCTGCTTCTGCGCCGTGAACAGGTTCTCCATGGACGGGTCGGTGACGACGCCGGGCTGGACGGTGAGATCGAAGGTGGGCAGCGTGAAGTTCTT
>WRGV01000259.1 GCA_009787035.1 Propionibacteriaceae bacterium
ACCGAAGACTCCGGCCGCGCCCAAGACTCCGCCCACTCCGAAGGCGGCGGCCCCCACACCCAAGGCGCCGCCCGCGTCCGGCAAGGGGCCCGGTGCCTCGACGCCGCGTCCGGCCACGCCCAACAGCATCGGGCCGCGTCCGGCGGCTCCGCGTCCGGGTGCCCCGGGTGCGCCGGTGCGCCGTCCGGGCGCGCCGCGTCCCGGTAACAATCCGTACGCATCCCAGCAGGGCATGGGCCAGCGTCGGCCGGCCACCTACAACGATGACGCGCGCGGGCCGCGCTCGGGCGATGGCCCGCGCATGCCGCGTCCGGGCGCGCTGAGCGGCGGCGCTCGCCCCAATCCGGGCATGATGCCCAAGCGCCAGTCCGAGCAGCTGTCGGGTCCGCTCACCCGCAATGGCGGTGGCGGCGGGCGCGGTGGCGGCCCCGGACGGGGTCGTCCCGGTGGTGGCGGCGGTGGCCGCGGCCAAGGCCAGGGCGGAGCTCCCGGCGTCGGCATGCCGCCGGCAGGTGGTGGCCGCGGTGGCCGTGGCGGACGTTCCGGCTCGGGCACGCAGGGCGCCTTCGGGCGCGGCGGCGTCGCCGGGCGCCGGGGCCGCAAGAGCCGTCGCACGCGTCGCCAAGAGTTCGACCAGATGGAAGCGCCGTCGATCGGTGGCGTGCGCATCCGGCAGGGCGACGGCCAGACGATCCGGCTGCGACGCGGCTCGTCGCTGTCCGACCTGGCCGAGAAGATTGGCGTCGATCCGGCACAGCTGGTGCAGGTGCTGTTCAATCTCGGTGAGATGATCACCGCCACGCAGTCGGTGCCCGACGAGACGTTGGAGGTGCTGGGCGCCGAGCTCAACTACACCATCGAGGTCGTCTCGCCGCAGGACGAGGACCGCGAGCTGCTGGCCAGCTTCGACCTGGAGTTCGGCGAGGATGTCGGCGACGAGTCCGACCTCGTGCCGCGTCCGCCCGTCGTGACCGTCATGGGCCACGTCGATCACGGCAAGACCAAGCTGTTGGACGCGCTGCGCCACACCAACGTGGTGGCCAAGGAGGCCGGCGGCATCACGCAGGCCATCGGCGCCTACCAGGTGCGCACCACGGTGGATGGCGATCCGCGCACGATCACGTTCATCGATACGCCCGGCCACGAGGCCTTCACGGCCATGCGTGCCCGCGGCGCGCAGAGCACCGACATCGCGGTGCTGGTGGTGGCCGCCGACGACGGCGTGATGCCGCAGACCATCGAGGCGCTGAACCACGCCAAGGCGGCCGACGTGCCGATCGTGGTCGCGGTCAACAAGATCGACAAGCCGGCGGCCGACCCGATCAAGGTGCGCGGCCAGCTGATGGAGTACGGCCTCACGCCCGAGGAGTACGGCGGCGACACCATGTTCGTCGACGTGTCGGCCGTGACGCATGTGGGCCTGGACAAGCTCCTGGAGGCGATCGTCCTGACCGCCGACGCGGCGCTGGACCTGCGGGCCAACCCCGACATGCCGGCGCAGGGCGTCTCGATCGAGGCGCACCTCGACCAGGGCCGCGGCCCGGTGGCTACCGCGCTGATCCAGCGTGGCACGCTGCGCAAGGGCGACTCGATCGTGTGTGGCTCGACGTACGGCCGTGTGCGCGCCATGATCAACGATCGCGGCGATCAGGTCGACGAGGCGACGCCGTCCATGCCCGTCCAGGTGTTGGGCCTCAACACGGTGCCCGGCGCCGGCGACCACATCCTGGTGGTCGAGGACGACCGGGTGGCGCGCCAGTTCGCCGAGAAGCGCGAGGCGCGCATGCGTGCGGCCGCGCAGGCCATGGGCGCACGCCGCCGCACGCTGGACGAGCTGTTCGAGCAGATGACCAAGGGCGAGGCGAGCGAGCTGCTGCTCATCCTCAAGGGCGACACGGCCGGTGCGGTCGAGGCCCTGGAGGACGCGCTGGCCAAGATCGACGTCGGCGACGAGGTCAGCCTGCGGGTCATCGACCGTGGCGTCGGCGCGATCACCGAGGCGAACGTCTCGCTGGCGTCCGCGTCCACGCCGCACGCNGTGATCATCGGCTTCCACGTGCGTCCCACGACGCAGGCCGCCCAGCTGGCCGATCGCGAGAACGTCGACATCCGGTACTACTCGATCATCTACCAGGCGATCGACGACATCGAGGCCGCCCTGAAGGGCATGCTCAAGCCGATCTACGAGGAGAAGTCGCTCGGCTCGGCCCAGATCCGCGAGATCTTCCACTCGTCCAAGTTCGGCGACATCGCCGGCTGCATGGTGATGACCGGTTCCATCCGGCGCAACTCCAGCGCCCGGCTGGTGCGCGACGGCGTCGTGGTGGCCGAGACGTCCATCGCCTCGCTGCGGCGGGAGAAGGACGATGCGACCGAGGTCCGCGAGGGCTACGAGTGCGGCATGACGCTGGCCGGACACGCCCAGATCGAGATCGACGACATGATCGAGACCTACGAGATGGTGGAGAAGCCGCGCAGCTAACGCTGAGGTGTCCGGGTGCGGTGACGCCCGTGCCCGGACGACCGCCGCGGCGGGGAAGGAACACGCCATGACCAATCCGCGCATCCCGATCCTGGAAGACCGCATCCACGAGGTGCTGGCCCGCTTCCTGGAGCGGCGCGTCAAGGATCCCCGGTTGGGGTTCGTCACGATCACCGACGTGCACCTGACGGGTGACGCCCGCGAGGCGACCGTGTTCTACACGGTGTTGGACGCGCCGGATGCCCCGGCCGACCTGCCCGGAAGCGCCGCCGCGCTGGAGTCGGCCAAGGGCCTGCTGCGCTCGACAGTGGGCAAGGCGCTGGGGCTCAAGTTCGCCCCGACGCTGGCCTTCGTGCGCGATGCGACGCAGGCCACGGCCGCCGACATGGAGAGCCTGCTTGCCAAGGCGCAGCTGAGCGATGCCGAGTTGGCTGCCGGACGCGACGGGGCGCAGTACGCGGGCGATCCCGACCCGTACAAGCACGACGACGAGGACGAGCCGGAAGACGAGCCGGCCGCCTGATGGACGGCCTGGTCGTCATCGACAAGCCCGCCGGTCTGACGTCGCAGGCGGTGGTCTCGCGCTGCCGCCGCGCGCTGGGTGAGCGCAAGGCGGGCCACGGCGGCACGCTCGACCCGATGGCCACCGGCGTGCTGCTGGTGGGCCTGGGCAAGGCGACGCGGCTGCTGGGGTATCTGGCGGCCGATCGCAAGACCTATCGGGCCACCATCCGGCTGGGCCAGGCCATGACCACCGACGACGCCGAGGGCGAGCCGGTGGGGGAGTCCGTCGATGCGACCGGGGTGGACGACGCCGCGCTGGAGGCGGCCATTTCGGCTTATCGCGGCCCGATCTCGCAGGTGCCGAGCTCGGTCTCGGCGATCAAGGTGAACGGCAAACGGGCCTACGCCCTCGTGCGCGCCGGCCAGGATGTGGAGCTCAAGCCCCGCGCCGTGACGATCCACCGCTACGACGTGCTGGCCCGGCGCGACTGCGCGCCGTTCGTCGATCTGGACGTCGAGGTGGACTGCTCGTCCGGCACCTACATCCGCGCGCTGGCCAGGGATCTCGGCAACGATCTCGGTGTCGGCGGCCACCTGACGGCGCTGCGGCGCACCCAGGTCGGCGCCTTCGCCGTGGCCGACGCCGTGCCGCTGGACGAGGTGGCGCCCGCCGACGTGATCGACACGTCCGAGG
>WRGV01000260.1 GCA_009787035.1 Propionibacteriaceae bacterium
GCCATCGCGAAGATCGGCGTGTAGATCTCGTGCGGCAGGCCGATCAGGTCGTACAGCATGCCGGTGTAGAAGTCGACGTTCGCGCACACCGGGCCGCCGTGCATCTTGGCCTGCGAGACGGCCGCGGTCGCCTCGGTCTCGATGCGCTGCAGGAAGTCGAACTCGCGCGAGCGCTGCTTCTCGGCCGCCAACTGCTGGGCCAAATCGCGCAGCAGGCCCACCCGCGGNTCGGACACCGTGTAGACCGCGTGCCCGATGCCGTAGATCAGGCCGGAGTTGTCGAAGGCCTGCTTGTCCAGCATGCGCTGCAGGTAGGCGCGGATCTCGCCCGCATCCGTCCAGTCGCTGATCTGCTCCTTGAGATGGGCGAACATGTCGGCCATCTTGAGGCTGGCACCGCCGTGCAGCGGGCCCTTGAGCGAGCCGATGCCGGCCGCGATCGACGAGTAGATGTCGGTCTGCGTCGACGACGTCACACGCACCGTGAACGCCGAGTTGTTGCCGCCGCCGTGCTCGGCCTGCAGCATGAGCAGCAGATCCAACGTGCGGGCGTCCAGATCGGTGTAGTCCTTGCGCAACATGTACAGGAAGTTCTGGGCCAGCGACAGCTCCGCGTAGGGCAGGCGGACGTGCAGCGGCAGGCCCTGCGTGTGGTGGCGCAGCATGTTGTACGCGTAGCAGATGATCGTCGGGAACCGCGCGATGAGCGCCACCGTCTGCGCCATCGAATGCTCGCGGGACAGCCCGTCGGGATCCTCGTCGTACGTGTACAGCTCCAGCACGCTGCGAGCCAGGATGTTCATGATGTTCGAGCCGCGCAGCGACAGGATGCTCATGATCGACTCGTGGGGCAGCGGCATCTGGTCGATGAGCAGCCGACGGAACTCCTCCAGCTCCTCCGCATCGGGCAGGCTGCCCGACAGCAGCAGGTACGCCGTCTCCTCGAAACCGAAGCGATCCTCCGCCAACACGGCATGCACCAGGTCGGCGATGTCGTAGCCGCGGTAGATCAGGCGCCCCGGCACCGGGTACACCACCCCATTCTCGTCACGGTCGTAGCCGATCACGTCGCCGATCTGCGTCAGCCCGACCAGGACGCCCGAGCCGTCCTCGTTGCGCAGGCCCCGTTTCACGCCGTACTGGGTGAACAGTTCCGGATCAATCTTCGCCGTCTTCTTGATAGTGTCGGCGAGCTTGTGCGTCAGATAGGTCTCTGGCATGGGGGTTCTCCCTTCCCAGCGCCGGGTGGCGCCATCGTGTGGCTTTCGGGCTCATCTCTCCTGGTGGTTGGTGGTGTTCCTTGGTTGCGGGCATTCATTCTTGGGTGGCCATGTGTTCGATCACGGCCTGGCCGAATCCGGACGTCGACAGGGCCGCGGACGGATCGGCCGCCAAGTCGTACGTCACCAGGCCCAGGCGCAGGCACGTGGCCAGACCCCGGGTCACGGCGTCCGCAGCCTGCGTCCAGCCCAGGTGCTCCAGCATCATCGCGGCCGACAACAGCAGCGAGGACGGATTCGCTTCCCCCAGCCCCGCGTGCCGCGGCGCGGTGCCGTGCGTCGCCTCGAAGACGGCGTGATCGGTCTCGTAGTTGATGTTGGCGCCCGGCGCGATGCCGATGCCGCCGACCATCGCGGCCAGGTGGTCGCTGATGTAGTCGCCGTTCAGGTTGGGGGCGGCGATCACCGAGAAGTCGCCCGGGTGGCGCAGGCTGGCCTGCAGGAAGGCGTCCGCGATCACGTCCTTGACCTGGACGTCCGGGAACTCGCGCGCGGCCAGGTCGTACCCCCACTGCCGGAACGCACCCTCGGTGTACTTCTGGATGTTGCCCTTGTGGACGAGCGTGACACTGGCACGCCCGGTATCGGAGGCGTACCGCAACGCAGCGCGGATCAGCCGCTCGCTGCCCTGCTGCGACATCGGCTTGATGCCGAACGCACTGGTCTGCGGGAAGCGGATCGACGTGACCCCCATCTCATCAATCAGGAAGGCGCACAGCTTCTTGGCCTCGGGACTGCCCGCCGGCCACTCGATGCCGGCGTACACGTCCTCGGTGTTCTCCCGGAACACGACCATATCGACCGTCGACGGGTCGAGCAGCGGCGAGCGCACGCCCTCGAACCAGCGCACCGGGCGGACGCAGGCGTACAGGTCGAGGGCCAGCCGCAGGGCCACATTGACCGACCGGAAACCGCCGCCGACCGGCGTCGTCAGCGGCCCCTTGATCGCGACGCGATGCGCGCGGCAGGCCTCCAACGTCTCCTCGGGCAGCCACGAGCCCGTCGCGTCGTAGGCGCGCTCCCCGGCCAGCACCTCCAGCCATGCGATGCGGCGGCGTCCGCCGTAGCAAGCCTCCAGCGCCGCGTCCACCACCTCGCACATCACCGGCGTGATGTCCAGGCCGATGCCGTCGCCCGTGATGAAGGGCACGGTCACGACCTCGGACGAGGTGGGCTGCGTGGTCGCTGTCATTTGTTTCCTCCCGCGATGACGTTGAGCGCAGATCCGGCGCGGAACCACCCGATCTGCGAGGCGCTGTAGGTGTGCACGGCCGCGAAGGTGTCCACCGTGCCGTCGGTGTGCGCGGCCTCGACCGCGACGGGATGCCCCGGGGCGAAGCGGTCCAGGTCGGGGAAGCTGAGGCGGTCGCCCTCGCGGATGCGGTCGTAGTCGGCCGGATCGGCGAAGCGCAGCGCCAGCACGCCCTGCTTCTTCAGGTTGGTCTCGTGGATGCGCGCGAACGAGCCCGCCAGCACGGCCCGCACGCCCAGATGCCGCGGGCACATGGCCGCATGCTCGCGCGAGGAGCCCTCGCCGTAGTTGTCCTGCGCCACGATGACGCTGCCCAGCCCGGCCGCCTGGTAGGCGCGCGCGGCCTGCGCGACCGGCTGCTCGGCGCCCGTGAGCAGGTTGCGGACGACACCGGTCTGCCCGGTGAACGCGTTGGTCGCCCCCAACAGCAGGTTGTCGGCGATGCGGTCGAGGTGGCCGCGGAAGCGCAGCCACGGACCGGCCGGACAGATGTGGTCGGTCGTGCACTTGCCGCGCACCTTGATCAGCAGCGCCGCACCCTCGATCGGACGCCCGTCCCAGGCCGGGAACGGCGCCAGCGGGGCCAGGCGCTGCGAATCCGGGTCGATGCGGATCGGCTCGGGACGCAACGTCGGCGCGATGCACCCGGACTCGCCGGGCGCGAAGCCGTCGCCCGGCAGGGCCTCGACGTGGGGCGGGACGAGGCGGACGCGGCGTCCGTCCGCAGCGACCAGCTCGTCGGCCAGCGGATTCACATCGAGGCGTCCGGCCAGCGCCAACGCCAGCACGACCAGCGGCGAGGCGACGAAGGCATGCGTGTTCGCGAAACCGTCGTTGCGCTTGGCGAAGTTGCGGTTGAAGGACGTGACGATGGTGTTGGGCCGCGCGGCGTCGTCCATCGTGCGTTGCCACTGGCCGATGCACGGCCCGCACGCGTTGGCCATGACGACCGCGCCGAGCTCGCGCAGCGGGGCCAGCAGGCCGTCGCGCTCGGCGGTCGCCGCAATCTGGGCCGAGCCGGGCACGACCATGAGCTGGCCCTGCGGGCGCAGCCCCGCCGCCACTGCCTGCCGAGCCAGCGCGGAGACCGCCGCCAGATCCTGGTAGGACGAGTTGGTGCACGACCCGATCAGCCCG
>WRGV01000261.1 GCA_009787035.1 Propionibacteriaceae bacterium
CATACACCCCAATTGCCTGCGCATACGCAGTGGCACCAGAACCTCCCTCATCGAGGCTACGACCGTCGTCGGCTATTCCAGCCGCCAACGCGTCGGCTTTGACCTTGGCGATGGCCTCGCTCACTAGACCGGAGAGCGTGGTCAGCGCCAACAGTTGGCGCGGGGTAAAGAGGTCGCCGTAAACATCAAGCCCGTAGTTGCTGACGCTCACTCGACATTTGCCGTGCAGCTTTACATCCGGCCTCCATTCGGGCTGTGCATGCTGCGCAACGATTTCCTGTTCGATGGTCGGAGCGAGATAGATACGGCCTCGCGCGCCTTCGGCGACGACGGCCATGAGCTTGGCTCCCATGCGGCCAGCAGTGCCCTCTGCACGAATGTACTTGTAGTCAATGGGCGAATCAGACATCAGGCAGTAGAAGCCTCCGCGCTTCCCTGCTGCCGTCCCGTTTTTCGCCGCTTCCGGTGGCGCACCCACCTTCACCGTGAAGCGATAGCTGCCGCCTTCCACCACGGGCTGCACCCAGTTTTCCTTGCCTTCCTTGCTGCTGAGGATGAAGGTGGAGGCCAGCGGCACGTCCACATGGCTGAACGCCGGGTTGGGGCTTTTCACCGTGCGCGCCCACAGCCACGCGATGACCGTGAGCTTCTGGCCCAACAGCGGCTTGAGGTCGGGCCGCTCCTTCACCATCTCGGCGGTGACTTCCACCTGCGGGTACAGATGGCCGATGCGCTTCTCTGCCTCGGCGCGCATCCACGCGCCGTATCGGCGCACGTCCTCGGCCAGCCCCCTGGCCCCAGACCAATCCTCATGCAACCGGGTCTGCCGTTCACCCGCAGGCCGTGGCCCCACCGGCGCGCGACCCGCGAAGCGCGGCGGGATTTCGATCATGGCCTTGTTGATGGTGACGGCCACGGGGTTGAGGTCGGAGGCATAGCTCTCCAGCCCAAGGCGCTGCGCTTCCAGAGGCAACGCGCCACCGCCTGCAAAGGGGTCGTGAAAGGCGGGAAGCTTGTCGGGGTTGAACAGTTCGGCGGCTTGCGAGTGGCCTTTGTTCAACTCGCAGACCTCGCGCCACGAGCGGCGGATTTCGGCGCGGGCACGTTCCAGCACTTCCTCGTTGTTGGTGTTCTCCCACTGCACCAAGTCTTCGATGATCTTGAACAGCCGCTCGCGCTCGGCCTGCGCCTTTTCCTTGTTGACGCCGTAGCGGAAGCCGCCGCCCTGCTGGTAGCCGGGGTCGTTGACCATTTGCGCAAAGATGACCGCTCGCGCCGCCGCCAGCGGACGCCGCGCCCACCACAGGTGCATTGTGCTGGGGTGGCCGTGGCGGATGGATTTTTCGCGCGCGGCGGCCTTGTTGATCGCATCGAGCGGCAGGGCGACTTCGATGAGCTTCTTTGGTGTTTTGATGTTGTTGTTCATTTAGTCGTCCTTCTCCCAGCCGACCTTGCCATCGCATTGGCTACAGCCGACCGAGTAACTGTGTTCCATATCGCCGGTGTTGTATTCGTTGCACCACTGGCACTGCTCGATGCCGTCCGAGATGTCGAAGCAGTTCGCGCAGAAGTAGTGGTCGCCGCGCCTGACCACCGTGTGGTAGCCCTCGCAACTGCCGCAGTTGGCAGGCTCCCAACGGTCATCCCCGTCCTTGATGCCGATGTGCGCTGCATCGTGATCCGTCAGCACATCCACCAGATGCTCCGGCTCGATTCCTTCCCCGCAGTGCTCGCAGGTTGCGTAGCCCTCGGTCGCAATGACGACGGGTTCGCCACAATGCGGACATTCGAGTTCGACCTGCGTTTCAACGTGGTCGCACACCAGACAGCGCAGCGAGGCGATCTGGTCGTCAAAGTCGTCGGGGATGGCTGCCTTGAAGCCGCAGGCGCTGCATGCTTTTGGCGTGCAGCCCGCTTTGCGCGCGGCGTCTAGCTCGGGCTTGAGCGCCTTGAACTTGGCGGCCAAGTATTGCCGATGTCCCTTCATCGCCCGATCCGCGTGGGCGATTTCAGTGGCGAAGTCGTGGAAGTAGCCGTTCCATCTATTCAACAAGCGGTGCAGGTGAAACCACGAGCGGCAATGCTCGGCGACGATCTGCGCCTTGGCCTTTTCGTCGTTCTCCAGCCCGTTGTGGAAGAAGTGAACCATCTTGTTGCGATGGTTCGCCAGCGCGCGGAAGCTGCCGTAGGCTTCGTCGCCGATGTCCTCGCCCGCGACATCACGAATCCGTGCCCTGCAATCCTCCAGCGTGACCGAGATGAAGTCCCCGGCCATGAACTTGGCGAGGTTGGCCTGCTCGGGCTTGGAGACGATCAGCGACCAGTGCTCCTTCATCAGCCGCGCTTTGAGCAGCATCTCCACCGCCGCGCAGAAGTGGATGACGGAATACTTGGGCGTTTGGTCGAACTCCGCGATGCCGCGCTCCAAGAAGTCGAAGGCGTTGCGGGTCAGCGAGTCGAAGATGTCGTGGTGGGTCATGACATCCTCCTATCGCCAATGCGCGGGGCGGTGGATCACGTACCCGCTGGCCGTGGCCACCGCAGCGGGCAACTGGCTCTGGCGCACCTTCGTTTCGCTGATGGTGAAGGCCGCCGTGGCCGTGCCCGCGAGTTGCACCGAGTTGCGGCCCGGCGGCTGGGCGACGATGACGCGCTTGGCCGGGAACCGGGCACGCACCTGTCGCACCGGCGTGGTCAGGTCGCTGTCGGCGGAGATCACCAAGGCAGTGTCGAAGTGGTCGTCGAAGGCATCAGCCAGCAGTTGCATGGCGATGTTGACGTCGGTCATCTTCTCTTCGTAGTCCATCCACTGCGCGCCGCAGCTGTGGCAGTGCCTGCTTTTTTGCAGGTAGTGCCCGTAGTGGATGGTGAGCGACGGCAAGGTCGCCAGCGCGTCGAGGTAGTCGGACTGCCGCTGCATGTCGGCGACGTTGCGACCGTTGGCCCGGATGCGCGAGGTGAAGTAGTGGACGCCCGCCAGCGTCTGGCCGGGCTTCAGCAACGAGGTTGCCAGCCCGTTCAGGTCGAGCCAGTAGTGCTTCTTCCAGCCCTTGGCCTTGAGGCCAAAGTACAGGTTGAAGCCGTCCACGTAGGCGACGACCCGGGTCATGGGCCGCACCTCCGCGAGGCAGGCGCAACACCCCGGTTGACAGGGGTGGCGACCGGCGGCATAATTCGTAGCACTAACCCCGCCGAGGAGAGCATCTTCGGCTCGACGCCCCGCAAGGGGCGTTTCTCTTTCTGGGGTGCCGAATGCCACACCGGAGATCGCATCTCCGGCCCAACGCCTCCCTCGCGGAGGCGTTTTCCGTTGTGGGCGTGGACAGCCATCACCGCGACGCCTCCGGCGCGACGGACTTGGACAGCAACTGGCCCAGATCGAGGTTGATACTGGTCGTGGCCCAGTCCGGCTCCTGCGTGAAGGGCTGGCGCACGTAGAACGGGCCTTCGTGGTTGTTGCCGTCCACCAGCACGACGGCAAGGATGAACTTGTCCGCTTGGTTCAGGCCGTAGAGGATTTCGTTGCGGGTGACCGTGATGGTGGACTGGCCCTTGGCGCGGCCCTTCACCTCGATGTGGCGCGTGGTCGTCAGGCGCCCATCCACGGGCTTGGGCTGGCTGGTCACGTCCCAGCCGCACTTCTGCGCC
>WRGV01000262.1 GCA_009787035.1 Propionibacteriaceae bacterium
AAGCCGAACGCGCCCGAGCCAATGAGCGTGGCCCCCAACCAGTTCTCACCGTTCGCCGCGGTGGACCAGACGCTGGCCACGCCCGGACAGGAGGCGAACCGCTGATGCTGTCGATCACCCACGCGTCCAAGACGTTCTACGCCGGCACACCCAACGAGCGCCGCGCACTGTGCGACGTGACGCTGGAGCTTGCCACGGGCGATTTCGTCACCATCATCGGGTCGAACGGCGCCGGCAAGTCGACGCTGCTCAACGTGATCGCCGGATCGCTGCCGCTGGACGCCGGAGCCGTCGTGATCGATGGCACCGACGTCACCCGACAGCCCGAATTCCGGCGCGCCGGGCTGATCGCGCGCGTGTTCCAGGATCCGTCCGCCGGGACGGCCCCGCATCTGTCGATCGAGCAGAACCTGGCCGTCGCGCTCGACCGCGGGCATGCGCACACGCTGTTCCCCGGCCTGACCCGCGCCCGCCGTGAGCAGTTCCGCGCCGAGCTGGCCACCCTGGAGCTCGGCCTGGAAGACCGCATGAAGCACCGCGTCGGGCTGCTGTCGGGCGGGCAGCGCCAGGCGCTGAGCCTGCTGATGGCCTCGTTCACCCGCCCGCACGTGCTGCTGCTGGACGAGCACACCGCCGCCCTCGACCCCGAACGCGCCGAGCTCGTCTTGAGGCTGACCGCACAGGTCATCGCCGAGCACCACCTGACGGCGCTGATGGTCACGCACAACATGGACCACGCGCTGCGGCTGGGCAACCGGCTGGTCATGATGCACGAAGGCCGCATCATCCGCACGCTCGACGGTGCCGAGAAGGCCAAGGCCCACGTCAGCGACCTGCTCGACATGTTCGCCGATGCCAAGGGCACGCTGTCCGACCGCAGTCTGCTGGTGTAATTCGCTTGTGGACGGTGGTGGTGCGCGCGTAGCGTCGCAGCATGTTCTACCGCCGCATCGACGAACACCTGTCGCTCAAGCTCGCCTCGCCGCTGGACGCCGAAGCCATGTGCGCCGTCGTCGAACGCAACCGGGACGAGTTCGCGCTCTGGTTCGGCTGGGCCGGCCCCGACTTCAGCCTGGACGCCGAGCGCGAGTATCTGGCGCAGGCCGTCCGAAACTGGGCACAGTTCACGGAGCTGTCCACGCTGATCGTGCTGGACGGCGAGGTGATCGGCGCCGTGGGGCTGACTCACATCGACCGCGTCGTCCGCACGTGCGAGATCGGCTACTGGCTGGACGCCGCGCGCCGCGGCACGGGTATCGTGACGCGGGCGGTCCGCGAGATCGAGACGCTGGCCTTCGAGGATCTGGGCCTGAACCGCGCAAGCATCCACGCCGACGTTCGCAATCAGGCGAGCCGCGCCGTCGCCGAGCGGCTGGGCTACCAGTGGGAGGGCATCATGCGCGGCGGTCTAGCCGGGGCCGACCACGTGCCGCAGGACGCGGCCGTCTACTCGCTGCTGCGCGACGAGTGGCTCGCCCGCGACGGGGGCGGGACGGTCGTCGAGACGACCGGGTAGGCTTGGTGGGTCGCAAGAGAAAGGTGCGCATGAGCACAGAGCCTCATACCGGTCTGGCACTGCCCCACCCGGGTCGCCGCTACCGGTTGGGCGTGATGGGCGGGACGTTCGACCCCATCCACCACGGCCACCTGGTCGCAGCCAGCGAGGTGGCCGCACGGTTCGGCCTGGACGAGGTGGTGTTCGTCCCCACCGGCATCCCGTGGCAGAAGACCGGACGCCACGTCAGCCTCGCCGAAGACCGCTACCTGATGACCGTCATCGCGACCGCGTCCAACCCGCGTTTCTCGGTCAGCCGCGTCGACATCGACCGGCCCGGCGAGACGTACACCGTCGACACGCTGCGCGACCTGCGCGAACAGCGCGGCCCGGACACCGAGTTCTTCTTCATCACGGGCGCCGACGCGCTGTCCAACATCCTGACCTGGCGCGGCGCCGAAGACCTGTTCACGCTGGCGCGCTTCGTCGGCGTGTCGCGGCCGGGCCACCCGATGTCGGACGAGAGCATCGCCCACCTGCCCGCCGACAAGGTCACGCTGCTGGAGGTGCCGGCGCTGGCCATCTCGTCCACCGCCTGCCGTGCACGGGTCGCCGAGGGGTTGCCGCTGTGGTACCTGGTGCCCGACGGCGTGGTGCAATACGTAGCCAAACGCGGGTTGTACCGCGAAGCCGAACCGATCGTAGGAGCCGCCGCATGAGCGCCACCGCCCGGGCCATTGAGCTGGCGCAGGTCGCCGGCCGGGCCGCGTCCACCAAGCTCGCCCACGACATCGTCGCCTTCGACGTGTCGGGCATGCTCGCCATCACCGATGTCTTCCTGATCGCCACCGCCGCCAACGAGCGGCAGGCCGGAGCCATCGTGGACGCCGTGGACGAGGCGCTGCTCCCCCTCGGCGTCAAGACCGTCGGCCGCGAGGGCGAGCGCGATGACCTGTGGGTGCTGCTCGACTACGGCGACCTCGTTGTCCACGTGCAGCAGCCCGACGAGCGCCAACTGTATTCACTGGAGCGGCTGTGGAAGGACGCGCCGCGCATCCCGCTCGTGCTGGACGATCCGGTCGTCGCCGCATGACCACGCGACTGATCCTGTGGCGCCACGGTGTCACCGACTGGAACGCGTCCGGCCGCTTCCAGGGGCAGACCGACATCGAGCTCAATGCGACCGGCCACGCGCAGGCGCACCGGGCCGCACCGGTGCTGGCCGCGATGCACCCGGACGCGCTGTATTCGTCGCCGCTGCGCCGGGCCCGCGACACCGCGCAGGAGCTGGCCGCGCTGACCGGCCTGGATGTCATTTTGGACGACCGGCTGGCCGAGATCAACGTCGGCTCCTGGGCGGGCTGGACGACGCAGCAGGCGATCCAGGCCGATCCGTCCTTCGGCACGGACCTGAAGGCCGGGCGCGACCACCGCCGTTCTCCCGAAGGCGAGACCTCGACCGAGGCCGGCGCGCGCATCGGCGCCGCCCTGGCCGACATCGCCACGCGCCACGAGGGACAGACTGTCGTCGTCACCAGTCACGGCATCACCGGCCGCATGGGGGTGGCCTACCTGCTCGGTTGGGACTACGCAACCGCCATCATGCTGCGCGGCCTGGACAACACCGGCTGGTCGGTGATGGAACGGGACGCCTTCGGCTGGCGCATGCGCGCCTACAACGTCACCGCCGCGGCGTCCGTCGGCATCGCCGTCGACGACGGCGTGAACTCCTGATCGGCAACACGTGATCTGAGCGCGGGGTCGCCAAGGCGGCCGACCGCAACGCAGGCGACCGCCAGTCTCCTGGCGGCCCCGCGTCGCGCTCAGCAGTTGAAGGTGTTCTGGGTGCGGTCGAGGCCGTGGAGCAAGAGCATCTCCACGGCGTCGGCGGCGCGGCCGATCACGTCGGCCAGATCGGCGGACGCCGCACGCGGGAAGCCACCCAGCACGTAGTTGACCGTGTCGGCGCCGCTGGGACGGCCGATGCCGACACGCACGCGGTAGAAGTCGCCGGTGCCCAGATGCGCGCGAATCGACTTGAGGCCATTGTGCCCGTTGTCGCCGCCGCCGAGCTTGACGCGCAGACGCCCCAGGTCCAGATCCAGCTCGTCGTGCACGACGATGATGTGATCGGGGGCGACCTTGCCG
>WRGV01000263.1 GCA_009787035.1 Propionibacteriaceae bacterium
CCGGCGACCGTCCCGGCATCGTACGGCGCTTCCCCACCGTGGCCCGACTCGCGCCTGTCGCCCGCCGCACCGGCGTACGCCGCGTCGAACTGCCCACCGACCTCGGCGCCGCGATCCGAACTCTGGCCGGGCAGGGGCAGTCGCCGACCGTGTCGTCGCTAGAGGCGTACCTGGGCGACCCGCTCCGGACCCGGTCGTTCTCCCCGGTCGTCTATGTGGACGACCCGAACAGCGTCACCGGATTCGCGGAACCCACCGTCGTCTCGCCGACGATCATGTTCTTGTTGCCGACCACCGAAAACGTCCGAACCGTCACCTACAGCCATGGCAACGGCATCGACATGGTCTCGCGGGAATGGGCGCTGCTCGACTCGCTGGCCTCGCCGGGCCGTCAATCCGACGCGACCATGTACCTCGTCGACGACCTAGCCACCGCACGACCCGTCCACGACTGACTATCCGCGCACCGAGTCGGCTACGCGTCCGGCCACGACTCGCCGCAGCGCAACACCACCACGGTGGTGGACGATTGGACGACGCGATCCCGGACGGCTACGCCGAACTGCTGGACGACATCAAGCGGCGGATAAGGACGATGCAGGTGCGAGCAGCTCGCACGGCTAACGAACAGATGCTGCGTCTGTACTGGTCGGTCGGCCATGACATTCTGGCCAGGCAAGGCAAGGAGGGTTGGGGGTCGAAGGTCGTCTTGCGCATGGCGCGCGACCTCACCGAGGCGTTCCCCGAGCGGAGCGGCTGGTCGCGCACCAACCTGCTCTACATGCGCCGGGCCGCAGAGGTCTGGCTAACCGAGGACGAATTCGTCCACCACACTGGTGGACGATTTGCCGTGGCGGCACATCACCGTGCTGCTCGACCGGCTCAGCACCCGTAAGGACCGCGACTGGTACGCCGAGCGCGCCGCCGCCGAAGGCTGGAAACGCAGCGTGCTCGAACACTTCATCAAGGCCGACCTGAAGTCCCAAGTTGGAGCCGCGCCCACGATCTTCGCCGCCGTGCTCCGTCGCAACGCGAGCAGATCCCGCTACAGCGGTTCCGATAGCTGATATGGCCACTCGCCCAGCACGCCTGGTCTGATCCGGTCTGCCTGCGCGGTCAAATCGGCCAGGCCTATGTCACCCATGCCTGAGGCCTCCCACTGCCCGATCAGGACGTGGACCAACACGGCCACGCGCCTCCGCACCACGCCTACGACCTGGGGGTCCTGGAGCACCAGCACCGACCTGCGTTGATGCCCAAGTTGCGCACCAACTGGTCAGAGATGGTTGGGTTGTATCGCTAATAGCGATACAATTCACACATGAAGGCGACTTGGGCACTCCTCGCGCTGGCCGACCTCACCGCCGCGCAGTGGGGCCTGGCGACGACCGCGCAAGCGGCCCGGCTGGGCGTGGGCCGGCTGGAGCTGTCCCGCCTGGCGCGCGACGGACACCTGGAGCGCCTCGGCCATGGAATCTACCGCGCCACCGCGGTGCCCGCAGACCGTCGCGAGGCACTCAAAGCGGCCTGGCTGTCCGTCTCCCCTGGCCTGACCGCCGAAGAACGCCTGCGTCGACGCCCATACGACGCGGTGGTGTCCGGAGCGGCGGCGTCCTGGCTCCTTGCCATGGGCGACCTTGTGCCCGAACCGTACGAGTTCACCGCGTTCCCCCGACGCCAGACCCAGCGCACAGAACTCGTCTACCGCACCAGGGCCCTACCCGACGCCAACGTGACGATCCGCGAGGGCCTTCCGGTGACCACCCCCGAACAGACCATCGCCGATCTCGTCGACGAACGCTACGACCTGTCTCTCGTCGCCGACGCTCTCAGTGATGCGGCCAACATCGACCGGGACATGCTCTCCCAACTACTCGCGCCGCTGGCACAACGTCACGGGTCCTCCTGCGGAGACGGCGAGGCGCTGCTGCGCGACATCGAACGATCCATGAGAAATGTCCGAAGCTCCCGGTAGCGTGACCGCTGAAGCGCACGAGGACCGGAGCAACGATGACGGAACAGCAGACCTACCCGAACGGCCGCGCGGTCGAGCAGGCCATCAAGGACGCCGCCAAGGCCGTCCATCGCGCCGATCCCGCAAGACAGGTGAACGACCTGATCCGACAGACGTACCACGACCGGCTTCTGTGCCGGGTGTTCAGCGAAGGCGACGCTTCGCAGTGGGTGCTCAAGGGCGGCTCCGGCATGCTCGCCCGCGTCCCCAACTCCAGGCGCACCCAAGACATCGATTTGTTCCGCAGCGGGTACGACAAAGACCAGGCTCTAGCCGATCTGCTGCGCCTGGCCAAGGTTGACCTGGGCGACCACTTCCGGTTCGTGCACGTCTCGCACACCGGCAGCATCGGAGGTGACACCCAGCCCTACGCCGACGGCTACCAGGTCCACTTCGACGTTTTCATCGGCGTGAAGAAGGTTGACACGGTCAAGGTCGACCTCTCCGTTCACGAGACCGCCNTNGACGGCCCGCACCTCGTCGAGCCGGTGAATCGGCTCCCGCTGCCCCTGCTGGTGTCGACCCCGTACCGGCTGTATCCGCTACCCGAGCAGATCGCCGACAAGGTGTGCGCCAGCATCACCACATTCGACGGCAATCCATCCAGCCGAGAGAAAGATCTCGTTGACCTTGTCGTCATCTCTCTCACCCAAACCGTTGACGCTGACGATACCAAGGCCGCCATCCAACACGAGGCCCGCATGCGACGGCTCACACTGCCCGACGTGTTCACGCTGCCGCTGACCTGGGGCGCAGCCTATGCAAAGCTGGCCAAGAACACGCCCGCAGCGGGTCACAGCATCGCCGATGCGCGAGCGCTCATGGCGACCTTCATCGATCCGATGCTTGTCGGCGCGGCGACCGGCAAGACCTGGAATCCGAAAAGCCTCGCTTGGGAAACCAGAGAAATGAACCCGTGACACCTCGCGCGTGAAGGTGTCCATTCACTGTCCACTTTCAGCCGAAAGCCGCCAAACCTGACGGAATCCCACAGGCCCGCCAAACCGGCATGTTTCGGCATCCGGCAGAACCTCTCGGAAACCCTCGGATCACTTGAAGGGAACGCAGGTTCAAATCCTGTCGCCCCGACCATGGTGCCGAGACCCAGGAGAGGGTAGTAGTCCCTGTCAAGGGGCGATACCCACACCAGTTCGTTGATGTATGGCCTATCGCGCGCCGTCAGTAGAGGTTGAAGTCGTCGTCGTCTCGGACGTGCAGGCGGCGGGCCGCCTCGGCGATGGAGCCGGACAGGGACGGGTAGACGGTGAACGCGTCGGCCAACTGTTCGGCGGTCAGTTTGTTNCGGACGGCGATGGACACCGAGTGGATGAGCTCGGACGCCCAGAACGACACGATGACGCCGCCGACGATGATGTGCGTCGCCGGCAGGCAGAACAGTTTGAGGAAGCCGGCGCCCGATTCCCGCATCTTCGTGCGGGCGTTGGATGCGAGTGGCACGGTCACGGCGCGGACGGCGATCAANCCCGCGTCCACATCGCGCTGCGTCACGCCGACCGTCGCAATCTCGGGCGTCGTGAACACCGCCGAGGCGACGGCGCGCGTGTTCAGCGGCTTGACCGAGTCACCCAGTCCGTGCCACATGGCGATGCGGCCCTGCATCGACGCG
>WRGV01000264.1 GCA_009787035.1 Propionibacteriaceae bacterium
CTTGGTCGTCCCAGTCGCGTTCCAGGTACAGCTGCCCGGCGTGCAACCGCAGCGGACGGGCACCGGCCGAGGCTCGGTCGGCTCTCACCAGGGGTGAGGCAGCGACCGCGGCCAGCCAGGCGTCGGCGTCGGGCCATGACAGGTCGTCCACGGGCAACGATTGTTCATCGCGTTCCAGGCGCGCCGCCAAGTCGCGCGCCTGCGACAAGGGAAGACACACCGAACCGGCCCGCAAAGCCCGCACGACCAAAGCGATGGCGAGCAGAACGCGCTCATCCGGCTCGTTGCCCAGGCGGCCGAGCGTCTGGGCGACGTGCACATCGGCGGCGTCCAGCACACCGGCCTGGTTGAACTGACCCAGCAGGCCGGTCAGACCTGCGACGCGCCGCGGGTCGGGATTGTCGATCGCTGTCATCGCGGTGCTCCTGCCAGGACATCGGACGCCGCCACCACCAGCTCGTCCGGCGGCTGCCAGACGAAGACGCCACAGGGGACGCCGTCGATGCTCGGCGTCTGCGGGCCCGCCATGCCACGCACGAACAGGTACCCGATGCCGGCGAAGTCGCGGCCGGGGTCGTAGCCGGGCACGCGGCGCAGCAGGTGGCGCCGGGTCGCCACGGCGTACAGCAGCGCCTGCAACGGGTAGTGGGCGTCCATCATGGCCTGCGCCATGGCGGCCGGGTGGTAGTGGCGGGCCAGCGCAGGTTCGCCCGGCTGTCCGGACAGCGTGTTGGTCTTGTAGTCGATCAGGAAGAAGCGCGCGGGCGTGCCCGGCAGGCGCAGCAGCGCGTCGATCGAGCCCGTGAGAAATCCGGCGAGCACGCGCGGGCCCGCGGGGCTGGTGCCCAGGCGGCGGCCGTAGTCGCCGAGCGGCGCATCGCCGGGGATGAACGCCGTGAACACATCGGCCAGGTCGGCGACCGTGCGCCGCAGCGGCGCCGGACCACCGAGCGGCAGTTCGAAGCCCAGCTCGGCCAGGCGGTCGCGGGCGGGGATGTCGGCCAGGCAGCGTCCGTCCGCCAGGGCCCCAAGCGGCGTGTGCACCACGGTGTCCAGCCCGCGAGCCAGCGCGGCGGGATCCAGATCCGGCAGCCACACCCGTTCGCCCTGCTCGGCGCACGCCGCAGCGAGGTCGTCGCCCAGCGTGGACGAGGCCGGATCGACCTGCTCGAACACGGCGTGCACCACCGTCCCGAACTGCGCGCCCGCAGGCATCCCGGCCAGCGGCGATGGCAGCTCCGACACGGGCGTCGCCGCGTCTGCGGCATCGTTGACGGCCAGGGGCGCGGCGTCGAGAACGGGTTCGTCGGTCGGCGGTGCGGCCGCCGGGGCCAACGCGTGCAGGTCGGCCGTCAGGCCCGTGTAGCTGGTGCGCACCCAATCTGGGTCGATGCCGCGGGTGAAGTGGCGCCGGCCCAGCGCCGGCGGTGGTGCCGCGGACCCGACGGCGGCGGGCGCGGCAGTGCCAGAGACGTCGACCGTCTCGACCAGTGCGGGATCCCAGGGTGTGCCACGGCGGCGTTCCAGCATCGCCAGAGCCGAATGCTGCGTGGTGACGCGCATGGGCGCCCACCACAGCACCAGGCGCGACTTGGCGCGGGTTGCGGCGACGTACAGCAGCCGCAACGCCTGGGCGTCCTCCTCGGCGGCGCGGTGCGCCTGGCGCTCGGCCGCCGGGCTTCCCGGCGCGCGCAGGCCGCCGCCGGGATCGAGCATCCACTGCCCTTGCCAGTGAACGATGAACGGCTCGCCGCCGGGCTCGGGCACCCACCGGTCGGCGGCCTGGGGCAGCAGGACGACGGGGAATTCCTGCCCCTTCGCCGCGTGCACCGTCATGATCTGGACGGCTTGGCGGTCGGTCTCCAGACGCCGTGTGCGGTCATCGCCGGGACGCTCTGCGGCCTGCGCGCACCGCCGCTGCAGCCAGTGCGCCAGGTCGGCGGGGCTGCCCGGCTGGATGGTCTGCTGCGTGTTGAGCACCTCCGCCAGATGCCGCAGGTCGGCCAGCAGGCGTTCCCCGCCGGGCTGGCCCAGCAGTCGCGGCACAAGCGCGTGACGCCGGGAGATGCCTTCGAAGACGCCGGGCACGCCGATCGTGGCGAAGCGGCGCGCGTCGTCCTTCAGCTGGGTCGCGATGTCGAGGGTTGCATCGGTCGCCGCCGACGCCAGGTCGGGCGGGGTCAGCCCGATGAACGGATCGAGCGCAACGACGGCCACCCGATCGGGGCTCGGGTCGGCCATCGCGTCCAGCAGGTGCTGCCAGACCTGCGCCGCGGGCGTGTCGAAGACGCTGACCGGGCCGCAGAACACGGCGGCGATACCCGCCCGGGCCAGCGTCTCCTGCAGCTGGAACCCGCGCCGGTTGGAGCTGACGAGCACGGCGATGTCGCTGGCGCGCAGCAGGCGCCAACGCCGCTCGGCGTGCACCCACAGGCGCGATCCGACCAGCTCGACAACCTGTGCGACCAGGTCGGCATCGATGCGCTGCCGGGCCACTGCGGCCGGCAGGTCGGACGGGGCGACGATGCGGCGCACCTGGACGGCCGTGGGGTAGGCGGGCGGGGCGTCCGCGGCGGTGGTCAGGCGCGAGGTGTGCTGGCTGGCGCTGACGCGGGTCATCTGGATGGGGGCCTGGTCGGTGCCGAGGTTGGTCTGGCCGAACAGGTGCGCCACGCCGTCGACGATGCCGGGGTCGGCGCGGAAGTCGGTGCCCAGCGTGAGCACCTGGTCGGCCTGGTCGACCGCGTCGAGGTACGCGTAGACATCGGCACCGCGGAAGGCGTAGATGGACTGCTTCGGATCGCCGATCAGCACGAGNGTGCTCCGTCCGGCGAACGCCTGCGACAGGATGTCCCACTGCTGCGGATCGGTGTCCTGGAACTCGTCGACCAGCACCGCGGGGAAGCGGTCCGCCAGACGCTGGCAGGCTAGGGGGCCGGTGTCGGGGTCGGTCACGGCGGCGCGCAGACGCTCGACCAGGTCGTCGAATCCGGCCAGGCCCGCCTGGCGTTTACGCGACTCGAACTGCGTGCGGACGCGCTCGGCGAATCCGGCCCGTTCGCGTGTCACCGGATCGTCCTGGGCCAGCGGCAGATGGGCATGCTCCAGGCCGAGCCGGCCCAAGGCCAGGGCATCGGACAGCGGCGGGGGCGACGGCGACGTCCAGAAGTCGCGGAGGTAGACATCGGTGATCACCTGGTCGGCCAGCACCGACAGATCCTCGGCAAGGCGAACAGAGCTGTCGTGGTCTGCCAGCAGGCCGAGTTGGTCGAGCATGCGCGAGCAGAACTCGTGCGTCGTCGCGATCGTGGCGGCGTCGAAGTCGCCCAGCGCCTGTTCGATGCGGCCCAGGCGCACCGCAATCTCGTCCGCGGGGGCATCGGTGAGGAACCGATCGACCTCGTCACCAGGGGTGATGCCGTCGTGGAGCATCCGAACGAGCGCCTGCCGCGTGGCCTGGAGCCGCTGGTAGATGCGCGAGCGCAGTTCCGCACTGGCCATGCGGCTGAACGTGATCAGCAGCAACTGGGGCAGTCGGTAGCGGCCTTCGGCCACGAACCGCACCGCGAGGGCGGCGATGGCGTACGTCTTGCCCGTGCCGGCGCTGGCTTGCAGCACGACGGTGCCGGTGGGCAGGGGT
>WRGV01000265.1 GCA_009787035.1 Propionibacteriaceae bacterium
CCGTCGAGCGCAACGCGGGCATCCTGCCGCGCGCCGACGGTTCCATCTGGTTCACCGGCCTGCCGATCTGCGGCGACCACCGTCACATGCGCAGCGTCGCCGGGGTCGCCTACGAGCTGGTCGCCGACGCCGACCGGGTGCAGGTGCGCGCCGGGGGCGAACCCTGGCTGGGCTTCCCTGCCGGGTGGCGCGTGGTCGTCCGCGACGGCCAGGTGTCTGCGGTGGTGGGCATGCGGGCGCCGACGGTGTGCGGCAGCCTGGACGTCCGCGGGCACGGGGTACCCTGGTCGGTGTCGCTGGACCTGCCGCCCAACCACGTCGCCCGCATCGCGGAACGACGGTGCACCGGTGTCGCGTCGCTCAGCTTCGTCGCGCCGCACGGTGACTGATCGCGCGGGCGCATCAGCGGATGATCTGTCCGGTCAACACCAGCGTGCCGTCAGCCTCGGCCAGGCCGAGGAAGCGCGCCCGCTCGTGTGGGGTGTCGTTGGGGCTGTGGACGGCCAGGTAAAGGTGCTTGTCGGGTGCCTCGAAGATCATCCCGTGCCCGGCGTCGCCGCCGTACAGGGGCCGTTCGGCCTGCCGCCACGGGCCGAGCAGGCTCGGCGCGGTGGCGACGCCCAGGCAATACCGCCCGGCGGCGTCGAACGAGCTCCACAGCATCGCCAGGGCTCCGGTGCGCAGGCGCCACAGGAAGGGCCCGTCGGTGACGTAGCTGCCCGGGGCCCGTCCGGCCAACGGCGCGGCCCAGGGGGCCTGGCTGGCCGTGAACAGCAGGTGTGGTTCGCCGCGGGCGGTGCGGTGATCGGGGCTCAGGCGGATCGCGCAGATCTGGCCGTCACCCACCTGCTGCCACTCGTGGCAGAAGACCATCCAGGGCTGGTCGGCGTCGTCCACGAACAGCGTGCCGTCCAGGCATTCCCAATCCGGCGGTGTCACCGGGCCGTCGCTGAGCGGGCGGAACGGGCCCAGCGGTGAATCCGCGCGCAGCACCGCGGTGCCGCGGTGGCCGGCGTCCGGCTTGAAGGTGGCGAACATGAGGAAGCTGTCACCGCGGGCGTACACCTCGGGGGCCCAGAAGTTGGTGTGCGACCAGAAGTCCGCGGGCGGACGGAACGCGGGCGACGGCGCGCCGAAGTCGGTCAGGTCGCCGGACGTGCGGCCCGCGAAGACGTCGAAGCCGATGCCGGGGCCGCGCCAGATGTCCGGATCGGTCGAGCCGTACAGGTAGCACGTGTCGGCGTCCACCAGCACGAACGGGTCGCGGATCTGGATCTGGTTCAGGTGCATGGGTCGGCTTCCGGACGGATCGAGAATCGGGCGAAGGCGTGCTGTGCGTTCGTCCAGACCACGTACAGCGCCGGTGCCGCGACGATGCCCAGGCCGACGACCGGCTGCAGCCAGACGGCCCCGGCCAGGATGACCAGCGCGGCCAGCATCACCAGGCTGCGGCCCGGGTGGCGCACGGCCAGAAAGATGCTGCCGCGGACGACGTCCGGGCGGGTCAGGTCGGGGCGCGTGGTCAGGCCGATCCAGGCCACGCAGGCGCTCGCCAGCCCCAGCGCGACGAGCACGACGGCCACGGGCAGCACCGCGATCGCGTGGCCCCAGCGTCCCACGACGTACCAGTCGAGCGCGATGACCAGGAAGTACGCGACCAGGCCGAGACCGGGCGCCCAGACGCGTCGCCACGAGCGGGCCCAGGCCTTGAAGTAGGTGGTCGGCACCGTGACCGAGCCGTCCAGACGGTAGGCGGCGAACACCGCGTACGCCCCGGCCAGCGCGGGCGCCAGCAGGAGGGACGAGGCCGCCAGCCACGGCCATGCGTTGCGCAGTGGGACGAGCGTGGCCAGGATCCACACGGGCGCGCAGGTCAGCGCCAGGCACAGGTTGAGCGCGATGCCGAGGTACAGCACGTTGAACACGGTGGAGAGAGCGCCAGCCAGGCCTTTCATCGTCGTGCCCCCTCCGCGAGACCCACAGGGCCATTGTGCAACAACCGTGTCGACCGGGGTGCCAGACCCGGTGAAGTCTCGGCGGTTCGTCGAGATTCGTGGCCGCAGCCTCTGGTGTGGGGGCGCAATGGCGTGTTTCCTGTGGACGTCCGTCCGCTCTCACCCCCGTCTCGGGAAGTGCTGAAGTGGAGAGGGCTGTGCGCTGAAGGTGTTGCTGTTGGGGGCCACCGGCCGGGCGTCACGTTCTGGACAAGGCGTTGGCCGGCGCAGATTGACGGTGCTGGCGCTGACCGACGTCCCGGCGCGTGGCCAGTACCGCGTCGCAGAGCGCATCCAGATGCACGGGTCTTCCCGGAGCAGCCGGGCCGACGTGGCCGATCTCTGCTGGAAGGCCGTTCATAGTGACGAGTGGGCGCACCGCAGCCGTCATCACCGACTGAGGATTGCCGTATCTGGGCGCGCAGCCTGGCCTGTGCGCAGTCTGGCGCGATCGTGGGACAAAGCTGACCCTGATCCCGTGGTGACGTCGAAGCATGCGCGGGATCGGCTGGCCGGGTCCGTCTTGTCCCCTCGCTGAGGGGTGGTGCCAGGCTTGGAAAGTGCCCATGTACTTCATATGGTGAGGCACTTCGCAGTATGATGTTCATGGGAGGAGGCGTCACATGATCACGGCCGACATGATCTACGGGCATACCGACAGCATCATCCTGTGCCGCCTCCTCGACGGCGACAGCTATGGGTATGAGATCAACCGCGCCATCCGGGAACGGTCGCATGGCCAGTTCGAGTTCAAGGAGGCGACGCTCTACACGGCGATGCGGCGCCTGGAGAAGGATGGCGCCGTCTGTTCGTACTGGGGTGACGATGTGGCGTCGGGCGGGGGTCGGCGGCGGTACTTCACCATCACCGACGCTGGGCGCGCCTACTACGCCCGCCGCGTGCGCGAATGGCACGATCTCGCCGACCTCATGCGTCTGCTGCTCGATGAGGAGCAGGGAGAAAGGGTGTGATCATGGACTACGAACAGCGAATCGGGGCCTATATCGAGCGGGCCTTCACCGGAGTTGCGGCCACGACGCAGGTCAATGAGGCCAAGGCGGAGCTGAGGGGCGACCTGGTCGATAGGTATCGGACCCTGGTGGCCCAGGGGCAGTCCCCGCCGGGCGCTTACGAAACGACCATCGCCAGTGTCGGAGACATCTTCGAGGTGGTCGATCAGGTGAGCGACGGCTCGTGGCAGCCGGCTCCGCCCACGGATGCGCCGCCTTTGTCGGTCGGTGCGCCTCGAAACTCGCCGCCCCAGCGTGCGTCACTGCCCCAGCCTCGTCACCGGTTGTTGGGCGGGCTAGAGGCCCCCTGGTATCCGGCCTTCGTCATCGTCTGCTGGGCGATCGCCCTGGTGGGGTTTGGGTACGCCGCGATGACCCCCCATCTACGTCCTTATCTGCTGCTCATTCCGATCCTTGCCGCCGCCGTCCACGGTCTGGTCTACTCGGTGACCGCCTACTCGGAAGCCTCGCGCCATGACTGACGCGGCACAGTTGAGATCGCGGACGCGCCGGTGGATCGTCCTCTGGGCGATCGTGCTCCTGCTCGCGCTACTGTGCTGGGCCTGGATGGCCGGCCTGTTTGGCCCGCGGTTCGGGCCAGGTGCTGACGGGGGAGCTGGGC
>WRGV01000266.1 GCA_009787035.1 Propionibacteriaceae bacterium
GGATCGCGCCCGGCCAGCAGCCGCAGATGCACGCACAGGCCGGCATTGGCCGCCAGCGACTCGACGACGTGCCGGGTCATCGATCCGGCATACGGCACGCCCTCACCGCCGATGCGCACGTACGCCATGCCCTCCGGTTCACCCGAGACGACCGCGTAACCCCGCCCGGCCACGTCCACGACGCATTGCGCCAACGCCTCGTCCAGCGGCACAAGCGCGTCGCCGAACCGGCGGATGCCGGCCTTGTCGCCCAGCGCCTGCGCGAGCGCCTGGCCGAGCGCGATCGCCACGTCCTCGATCGTGTGGTGGCCGTCGATCTCCAGATCGCCCGTGGCGCTCACGTCCAGGTCGATCAGCGAATGCTTCGACAGCGCGGTGAGCATGTGGTCGTAGAAGCCGACGCCGGTCGCGATGTGGCTGCGCCCCGTCCCGTCCAGATCGAGCGTGACCTCGATCTGCGTCTCGCCCGTGCGTCGGCTGATGTGCGCGGTCCGTCCCATCACTGCTGTCCCCTCTGCTCGGCCTGCGGATCCCATCCCTGCTGCTCCAACACCTCGTCCAGCGCCTCCCGGAAGGTGGCCATCTCGTCCGGCGTGCCCGCGCAGACGCGCAGGTAGCCCGCCGGGCCCACCTCGCGGATGAGGACGCCGCGGTCGAGCAGCCCCTGCCACACCGCGTGCGCATCGGGAAGCGGCCCGAACAGGCAGAAATTGGCCTCGCTGTGCGGCACCGTGAAGCCGCGCCCACGCAGCCAGCGCTGCAGCTGGTGGATCTGGGCCCGCAGCAGCACCACCTTGCCGAGCAGCTCCGGCGCGTTGGCCAGCGCGACGCGCGCCACGGCCTGCGTGGTGGCCGACAGGTGGTACGGGAGCCGGACGATGCGGCAAGCGTCCACGACCGCCGGATCGGCCGCCAGATACCCCACTCTGCCCCCGGCAAGCGCAAACGCCTTCGACATCGTCCGGGCCACGATGAGCCCGGGATGCTCGGGCAGCAGCGCGAGCGCCGAATCCTCCGGGTACTCGGTGAACTCCTGGTAGGCCTCGTCGACCACGACCAGGCAGTCGACAGCGCGGCAGATCTCGGCCAGCACGCCCACGGGCACGCGCGTGCCGGTCGGATTGTTGGGGTTGGCGATCAGGATCATCACCGGGTGGTGCCGGGCGACGGCTGCGGCCACCGCCTGCGGATCCAGCGTGAAGTCGCGGCACCGCGGCACCGCCACGAATGTGGTGCGCGTGTCGCGCGCATACTCCGGGTACATCGAGTACGTCGGGTCGAACGTCAGCACCGTCCGTCCGGGCCCGCCGAAGGCCTGCAACAGGTGGACGATCGCCTCGTTGCTGCCGTTGGCCGCCCAGACCTGCTCGGCGCCCAGGCCGTAACCCAGATAGTGGGCCAGATCGGTGCGCAGCGCCCAGGCCTCGCGGTCCGGGTAGCGGTTGAGCGTCTTGGCCGCCTCGGCGACGGCATCGGCCAGCTGCGAGCGGACGCGGGCGCTGGGCGGATACGGGTTCTCGTTGACGTTCAGCCGCACAGGCACGTCCAGCTGCGGAGCGCCGTACGGCAGCTCACCGACCAACTCGGGACGAAGTGGCAGGTCGGCCAGCGTCAGCGGCGCAGATCCGGGAGTCATCGCGATGCCTCCTTCGAGGTCTGGCGCAGGGCGATCGCGTGCGCATGTCCGGGCAGCCGCTCGGCGTTGGCGAAATCGATGATGCCGTCGGCGATCGCGGCCAGACCCTCGGCGTCGTACTCGATGACGTGCACGTCGCGGCAGAAGCTGCGCCGGGTGAGCCCCGACGAGAAGCGCGCTGCACCGCCCGTCGGCAAGACGTGCGTGGACCCGGCCGAGTAGTCGCCCAGCGGCACCGGCGAGTAGGGGCCGACGAAGATGGCGCCCGCATTGTGCACGCGGCGCGCATCGGCAGCGGCATCGCGCGTCTGCACCTCCAGATGCTCGGCCGCATAGGCGTCCACGACCTCCAGCGCCTGCGCCGCATCGTCGGTCAGCACGATGCCCGACTGGCTGCCCCCCAGCGACTGCGCCAACCGCTGCTCCAGCGGGTTGGACGGAAGCTGCGCCACGACCTGCGCGCGCACCGCCTCGGCCAGTTCCGGGCTGTCGGTGACCAGCACCGAGGCGGACAGCGGGTCATGCTCGGCCTGGCTGATCAGATCGGCGGCGACCCACGCGGGATCGGCGCTGTCATCGGCCCACACGCAGATCTCGGACGGCCCCGCCTCGGCGTCGATGCCGACGACACCCCGCAGGTAGCGCTTGGCCGCCACGACGTAGATGTTGCCCGGACCGGTCACCATGTCCACACGCGGGCACACCTGCGGCACGCCGTACGCCAGCATCGCGATGGCCTGCGCCCCGCCGACCGCGTACACCTCGTCCACGTCCAGCAGCGCGCACACCGCCAACGTGACCGGGTGCGGCAGCCCGCCGAACTCGGCCTGTGGCGGCGTGGCGACGGCGATCTGTTCGACACCGGCCTCCTGGGCCGGGATCACGTTCATGAGCACGGACGACGCCAGCGGCGCCAGACCGCCCGGCACGTACAGCCCGACGCGGCGCACCGGCTGGATGCGGTAACCGATGCGCGCCCCGGGCGCCAGCGTGGCCTCGCGCCACGCCGGCTCGGCCTCGCAGGTGCGGGCCACCGTGCGCCGACGCTGGATGGACACCTCGATGGCCTGCCGCAGCGCGGGATCCAGGCCCGCCAGCGCGGCATCGATCGCCTCGCGCGGCACACGCAGATGCTCGGGCACGACCTTGTCGAACCGCGCAGAGTAGTCGCGCAGCGCAGCGAGCCCACGCGCACGGACGTCCTCACAGATGGGCACCACGGTGGCCAGCGCCGCGGCCACATCGAACCCCGCCCGGGGGACGACGGCCGAGTAGTCGTGGGGACGCTGTCCGCGCAGATCGATCAGTCGAAGCACATGCTCAGTCTACGGGCCACAACACCCCGTCCCGACGCCATTCCGACCCGCGTCAGCGCGTCCTCAGGATGCGTCGGAGATCTCCGGATGGGCGACGCCGCGGCGGCGCCGACCCAGCCACTCCACCAGCAGCTCGGACGCCGGGTACAGCAGCACCGGCAACAGCGCCCCGACCGGCCAGACCAGCAGCGCGCTCTTGGCGCCCAGATCGAAGTCGGCCGGCACCCGTCCGCCCGCGGGCCCCACGGCGGCCAGGCGCTCCACGAAATCGCGCGGGCCGAACGCCCGGCCCATCTGCCAGCAGACGATGCCTGCCAGCAGTGCGGCGGCGCACACGACCAGCGCCACCGGCCAGCCCAGCGGCGACATCAGCTTCCAGACGAGCGTGCCCAACGCCATGCCGAACAGCAGCCCGATCAGGACATACCAGGCATCCACCGCGAACACGCGGGACAGGCCCCGCTCGGTGGCCTGCGCCGTGCCGTCGGCCAGCACCGTCCAGATCGGCGGCGTGGCGACGCGGTGCCAGATCATGCCGCTGACGACGCCGGACACCAGCACCGCCCCCAGCACGAGCAGCGTGCGCATGCGCCAGGTGAGCCATCCGGGTGGAATCGGCGGCAGCGCGGCCTCATCCGGCGGCACCGCGGCAGCCGGTGCCGCCTCGGGC
>WRGV01000267.1 GCA_009787035.1 Propionibacteriaceae bacterium
AATCCGAGGCCCGCGATCAGCAACGCGCAGGCCGGTGTCAGCAGTCGTCTCATGGCAGCGGCACCACGAACCGGGTGTCTGTGGGGTCGCTGGCCGCAGAATCACCGATGTCTCGAACTGCACTAGAGATTTCGGTGTCGGCCAACCACTGTTTTCCGCCCTGCGAGTTGTAGCCGAATGCCCAGCCTGACTCTGCGGACGCAAGTGGCCCTGCGAACTGACGGCACGGATCGGCAGTCCCTGAACTGAGGTTGGCCGGATTGCTATCGCTTGGGTTGTCATTCCTCGGAATTGGTTGGGTGGGGTCTGGGCTGTGGAGATTCGCATCGGCTTGATTCCAGGCGTAGATCGAGTTGGCCACGGTGAGCGACGTCACTGCGTCGCCGATCAGCTCCTGCATGCCGACCGCAGACTCGTTCATGGCTGGCAATTCCAGGCAGCTGACGATCTGGTTCGCAACGTCACTGTTGCCGGACATCCCCGCCCAGGTCGATAAGGCCTGCGACAGGGGGTCGATCGCGTTGTCACACCACGTTTGCAGTTCGGCGGTCGTCTTCCCTGAGGCGGGGTCTGTGCCGGACCGCAAGCTGTTCTCGTAGGCGACTTTGTATCCGCCCGCATCCATTCCGGTGTAGGCGGCTATCTGCTGCACACTGGCTGCGCCGAACAGCGCGGACACGAACGTCGGGTCGGTGTCGTACTGCTGCGGAGGGCCGATCACCTCATCGGTCGCATTCGTGGAGTTGGTGGCCTTGCGCAGCCAATTCTTGCAGTCGCCCACGGCCGGTCACCCCTCAGATCGCCCTGGTGACTGACGGACGAGCCACCAACCGTTTACCTTAGAACGATCCTTGCGTATGCACAAGACCCCGCCCGGCAGGTGCCGGACGGGGCCTTTGTGGTCTCAGAGTCACTTGATCTTCATGGAACCGGTCTCGTTGAAGCGCTGGTGGAAGCTCAGGCACTGGGTGAGATCGTGCGGCGTCTGCATGGCCTTGCTGACGCGCTCGGCCTGGGCCACGTAGTCGAGCAGGATGTCCTTGTAGTCCGGGTGCGCGCACTTCTCGATGATCACGCGCGAGCGCTGACGCGGTGCCAGGCCACGCAGATCGGCCAGGCCCTGCTCGGTGATGATCACGGACACGTCATGCTCGGTGTGATCATGGTGCGAGACCATGGGCACGATCGCCGAGATGTCGCCGTTCTTGGCGATGGACGGCGACACGAAGCACGAGATGGACGCGTTGCGCGTGAAGTCGCCCGACCCGCCGATGCCGTTCATCATGCGCGTACCGCAGATGTGCGTGGAGTTGACGTTGCCGTAGATGTCGGCCTCGATCATGCCGTTGCAGCTGATCACGCCGAGTCGCCTGATCACCTCGGGGTTGTTCGAGATGTCCTGCGGCCGCAGCACCATCTTCCCGCGGTACTTCGCGGCATTGTTGTTGATGTGCTCGGCGGCGTCCGGGCTCAGGGAGAAGGACGTCGCGGAGGCCACGTCCACCTTGCCGGCGTCGATCAGCGAAATCATGCCGTCCTGGATCACCTCGGTGTAGCTGGTCATGTGCTCGAAGTCGCTCTCCAGCAGGCCTTCGAGCACCGCGTTGGCGATGTTGCCGACGCCCGACTGCAGCGGGAACAGGTTCTTCGGCAGGCGTCCGGCCTTGATCTCGGTCGTGAAGAAGTCGATCAGGTGCCCGGCGATCGCACGCGAATCGTCGTCCAGCGGCTTGAACGGGCTGTTGCGGTCGGCCGCGTCGGTCATGACGATGCCGACGATCTTGTCGAAGTCGACCTTCAGCGTCTTCTGGCCGATCAGGTCGCCGGCGGCGGTGATCGGGATCGGCTGGCGGTTCGGCGGCATGGCCTCGGTGCCGTAATAGACGTCGTGCAGGCCGAACAGATCCTCGGTCTGCCACTGGTTGACTTCGAGGACGATCTTGTCGGCCCGCTCCAGGTAGGTGCGGTTGAGGCCGACCGACGAGCTCGGGATCAGCTCGCCCTCCGCGGTGATGCCCGCGACCTCGATGACCGCCCAGTCGAGCTTGCCGAAGAACCCGTACGCAATCTGGTTGTGCAGGTGCGACAGGTGGATGTCCGAGTAGTACGTGGTGCCGTCGTTGATCTTGCCGCGCAGCACCGGGTCGCCCTGGTACGGTGTGCGGAACTTCAGGCCATCCACCCCGGCCAGCTCGCCGTCGAGCTCGGGTGCGGTGGATGCGCCGGTGAACAGCGACACCATGAACTGCTCGCCGCGCTCATGCGCGGCCTTGATCTGCGCCGCCAGTGCCACCGGGAAAGCCTTCGGATAGCCGGCCCCGGTGAAACCGGACACACCAATCTTGTCGCCATCCTTGACCATCTTGACGATTGTTTCGATGTCCGTCACTTTTGTCAGGAACTTTTCGTTGGCGATGCGCCCTGCCATTGTCTGTCTCCTTTGGCCTGTGTGGGGACGCGCCGTACGTCCCGCTCAACGCGTGCCGCGTTGGTTGGCATTCAGCCTACCGGCTGCGGGCGGCGCTGGGGTGCGCAGCGCGTGGGACAAACCTCCCTCGGCTGTGAGCGGACACCGCCGTGTCCGGTATGAGACCGCGCCGGACGGTGGCCCTTTTGTCCCGCTAGCCTGGCGGTATGCCTCGGTTCGAGCCCTTTTGTGCCTGGCGGTACGCGCCGGGCACCGACCTGGATGCGGTGATCGCGCCGCCGTACGACGTGCTGAGCGACGCCGACGCGGACGCGCTGCGTGCCCGCGATCCGCACAACATCGTGTGGGTGGACGTGCCAGTGGGCGGGGCCGAACGCTACGACCGCGCCGCCGCGACGCTGCGGGGCTGGATGGGCGCCGGCGTGCTCGCGCGGGACGTCCGTCCCAGCTTCACGATCTACCGCATGCGGTTCACCGACGCCGCGGGCGTGCCCCGCGACATCGCGGGCGTGCTCGGCGCGCTGGAGGTCGTGGACGAAGGCGCGGGCGGCGTGCTGCCCCACGAGCGCACGACGCCGAAGGCGTCCACCGACCGGCTCGACCTGACCCGCGCGACCGGGACGAACATGTCCCCCGTGTGGGGGTTATCCCTTGCCGGCGGGCTGACGGACGTGCTGCGCGCCCCCGGGGAGCTGGTGGGGCGGGTCGTCGTGGACGGCGTCGAGCACCGCGTCGAGCGGGTGGACGATCCGGCCCGCCTGGCCGCCATCACCGCGTGCATCGGCGCCGACGATGTGCTGATCGCCGACGGCCACCATCGCTACGGCGTGGCGCGGCAGTACCGCGACCAGGTGCGCGCGGCGACCGGACGGCGCGACACCGCGGCCGAGACGACGCTGGCGTTCGTCAACGAGCTGGTGGCCGATCAGCTGTCGATCGAGGCGATCCACCGGCTGTACCGGGGCATCGGGGCGGACGAGCTGCGGGCCGTTTTGTCCCAGAGTTTCGATCTGGAGCCGCTGGAGGCTCCGGTGGGCCAGGCCGTTTTGTCCCAGATGGTCGAGCGGGGCCGTCTGGTGCTGCTGGGCCCGGACGGCGCCACCTGGCTCGTCCCCAAGCCCGGCGCGTTCGACGGCGTCCGCGCGCTGGACGGCGCGTGGCTGGAGCACGCGCTGGCGGGAACCGCGGCGCAGG
>WRGV01000268.1 GCA_009787035.1 Propionibacteriaceae bacterium
TAGCGACCACCGGCCGCGATCGTCGCAAACCCCGGCAGGCTCGGGAACTCGACCTCGAACACCGAGCCGGTGTAGTAGTCGAGCCCGCGGGCGATCGCCAGGTCGGCCACGATGCGACCCGGGAACCGTGCCGACACCGCCTCGACCAGCCCGGCCAGTTCGTCCAACCCCGCCTCGACAAGCTCGTTGGTGACACCGAGGGCCCGCACCTGGTTGCGGAAGCCCGCGTCGGGCGAGCTGATCGCGGCCAGCTCCAACACCGTGTCGATCTGCGCGCCGTCCAGGCCCTGCTCGGTGAGCATCTCGCGGACGCCGTCCGGCCCGATCTTGGCCAGCTTATCGACGGCCTGGATCGCCGCCAACGGGTCGGCCACGCCGATGCCCTGGTACAGCCCCTGCGCCAGCTTGCGGTTGTTGGCCCGCATCAGCACCGGCGGCAGGCCCAGCTCGTCGTGCAGGCGCTCCAGCGCCTCCAGCATGACCAGCACCACCTCGACGTCGTGGTGCCCGGCCAGGCTGCCCTGTCCGACGATGTCGATATCGGCCTGCCAGAACTCGCGGTAGCGGCCCTCCTGCGGACGCTCGCCGCGCCACACCGGTTGGATCTGGTAGCGCCGGAACGGGAACAGCAGATGCCCCGCGTTCTCCAGCACATAGCGGGCGAACGGCACGGTGAGGTCGTAGTGCAGGCCCAGCTCGTCGGGGTCGGACGCCTGCGCGTGCAGCCGCCGCACGACGTAGACCTCCTTGGTGATCTCGCCCTTGCGCGTCAGCTGCTCCATCGGCTCGACGGCCCGCGTCTGGATCGACGCGAACCCATGCAGCTCGAACGTCTGTCGCAGCGTCTCGATCACACGCTGCTCGACGACGCGCCCGGCGGGCAGATACTCCGGATATCCCGACAGCGGTGCCACACGGCTGCTCACGCTCATGCCTCCCAAAAGCCTGCTTGCAGGTACGGATTGGTGGCCCGCTCGCGGGCCATGTCGGTGGCCGGGCCATGGCCGGGCAGCAGGCGAGCCCGGTCGTCCAGCTCCGCGACGACGCCCCCCAGCGTAGCCGCCATGACCACAGGGTCGCCGCCCGGCAGATCCGTGCGACCGATCGAGCCGGCGAAGACGACGTCGCCGCTGAACACGATCGGCCCATCCTCGTCCTCGATGCTGAACAGCACGCAGCCCGGCGAATGCCCCGGCGCGTGCGTGACGCCGATATGCAGCCCCGCCACGTCCAGCTCCGGGCAATCGGCGAGGTCGATCAGCGTGTCGGGGGCGGGCAGCTCGTCCGCGCCCAGCATCCGGCGCATCTCGTCCTCGTAGCCCGGGCCGAGCCCCGCCGACGGCTTCGTCAGCATGAACCCGTCGGCTCCGTGCAGCCACATCGGCACGCCGAAACGGTTGGCCAGGCGCGCTGCATCGCCGATGTGATCGACATGGCCATGCGTGGCGAGCACGCCGGCCAGACCCCATCCCTGTCTGGCTAGCAGACCCACCACCGTCCGCAGCGACTGCATCCCGGCGTCAACGACCAGGGCCTGTGGACACTTTTCATCCTTCAGCACATAGCAATTCGCCTGCCAAGGACCGCAAGGATAGGACGCGATGAGCACAAACCCCAGCTTATCGGGCAAGATAGACCCATGAGTGATTCGCATGACTCGACCCCGTACGGGCGCGTCGAGCCTGATGGGACTGTGTTCGTCCGCCTAAGTACTGGAGAACGCCAGGTTGGGCAGGTCTCCGACGTGGAGCCAAGCGAAGCACTCGCATTCTTTGAGCGCCGTTTCCAGGGCCTGGAGGGCGAGGTCTCGCTGCTGATGCAGCGCGTGAACGCCGGGGCGTTGAGCCCGGACGAGGCCCGCAAGGCCATCGCGACGCTGAGCAAGAACGTGCTGGAAGCCAACGCCGTCGGCGACCTGGAGGGCTTGGCCGCGAAGCTGGAGGCGCTCGTCCCGAAGCTGGACGAGCAGGCCGAGGCCCGCAGGGCCGAGCGCGCCCGCCAGCAGGAGGAGGCCAAGACCGCCAAGGAGGCCATGGTCGCCGAGGCCGAGAAGCTGGCCGAGGGCAACGACTGGCGCGGCGGCATCAACCGGTTCCGCGCGCTGCTCGACGCTTGGAAGGCGCTCCCCCGCGTCAACAAGGCGACCGACGACGAGCTGTGGAAGCGGTTCAGCGCAGCGCGAACGACGTACACGCGTCGGCGCAAGGCGCAGATGGCCGAGTTCACCGTGCAGTACGACGCCGCCAAGAAGGCCAAGCAGCAGATCATCGCCGAGGCCGAGCCGCTGGCATCGTCCACCGACTGGGGCCCCACCGCCGGCGCGTTCCGCGACCTGATGACACGCTGGAAGGCGGCCGGTTCGGCCGACCATGCCACCGACGAGGCGCTGTGGAAGCAGTTCCGCGCGCTGCAAGACCAGTTCTTCGACGCCCGCACCGCCGCCCAGAACGAGCAGGACAACCAGTTCAAGGCGAACCTGGTCGGCAAGGAGGCGCTGCTGGACGAGGCGGAGAAGACGCTCCTGCCCGTCACCGACGCCGCCAAGGCGCGCACCGGGCTGCGCGAGATGCTGCTCAAGTACAACCAGTTCGGCATGGTGCCGCGCTCGGCGATCCATTCGCTGGACGATCGGCTGCGTGCGATCGAATCGGCCATCCGCGAGGCCGAGGAGGAGCAGTGGCGCCGCACCGATCCGCAGGCCCGCCGCCGCGCGCAGGACACCGTCGACATGTTCACCAACCAGATCGACAAGCTGGCCCGTCAGGCCGACGCCGCCGAGAAGAAGGGCGACACCAAGCGCGCCGAAACGCTGCGCGAGTCGATCAAGACGTACACCCTGTGGCGGGACCAGGCCGCCAAGGCCCTGGAGGATTTCCGGGCGTAGCCACCGCTGGCGTTGATGCGGTCCTGTTCGCGTGGGTCTTCCACGCGGCACAGCCCCGCGCCCACTCGGCGCGGGATCTACCCGTGTGCGCGTGAGACGGCAGGCTGCGCCGCGACGACGACAGACGTCACTGGCGGAGCCGGTAGGCGTCGTAGACGCCGTCGACTTTGCGCAGCTGCGCGATGACGTGCTTGAGATGCGTCGGATCGGTGGCCTCGAACGTCAACCGGATCCGCGCGACTCGCGCCTTGCTGGTGGTGAGTGAGGCGTTGACGATGTTGACGCGCTGGTCGGCCAGGCAGCGGGTGACGTCGGAGAGCAGGCCCGGCTGGTCGAGGCCCTCGACCTGCACCGAGACGAGATAGCCCGCGTGCGCACTGGTCGCGGTCGGCGCCCAGCTCACCTTGACCAGCCGCTCCGGGTGGCCCTTGAGGCTCTTCGCGTTGGTGCAGTCGGCACGGTGCACCGACACGCCGTTCTCGCGGGTGATGAAGCCGATGATCTCGTCACCGGGCAGCGGCGTGCAGCAGCGCGCCAGCTTGACCCACATGCCGGCGTCGCCGTCCACCATGACGCCCAGGTCGCCGCGCTCGCGCCGCTCGACCGGACGCGTCAGCTGCGACACGTCCTCCAGGTTTTCGGTGACGGCCTCCTCCAGGCCGCCCTCGGTGGCGACCAGCCGCTGGACGACCCCGGCCGCGCCGATCGAGCCCTCGCCGAGGGCCGCGTA
>WRGV01000269.1 GCA_009787035.1 Propionibacteriaceae bacterium
CCCGCCACCGGGTTGGTGACCGTGGAGGAGGTCAGCCGGTCCGCCCAGTCACAGCACAACGACATGCTCGTGGCCGTCCCGCTGGCCAGGGTATCCGTATCGATCTCACCATCGATACCCTGCCTAGCCGTGAATCCCGACCCCGAGATCCGCCACGTGTAAACAGGCGCCTTCTTCGGCGCGCTCTTCAGCACCCCCGATTCCTTCACCGAAGCCGACGTCACCTGATACGCCAGATCGCCGCCGTCGACCGCATCGACATAGGTCACCGTCGAACCCTTCTTCTCCAGCCTGGACGACTTCGCCCCCACCAAACCTACCGACACCTTCACGCCGTCGTGGCTGACCTGCAGCAGATCCGCCGCATCACTGTCGACCCCGCAGGCTCTGCCGTGGTCAGCCAGGGGCGGGGATTCAGATGGCAAGCAGAGTCCTTCGAGCAACGATGCTTCAGACGCATTCCAGAACATCCTTGTTGAGCTGGAGATCCCCGGTCGGCCGTTCAGCCACGCAGGTTGGTCAACACTGACGTGTCCGACGTGGGAGGTCTTGAGTTGAATGAGGGGTGACGCAGCTTGGGGCGGTCTCGGGCCGGGCGGCTTCGCACGGCAGGGGAACTGAATCGATGAGTAGGTGAGCGCAATCCCCACGTGCACGCAACTTTGCTTGTCACAGCGCTGTCCCGCCAATCACGGCGTGATGGCGCCGCCCGCCTGCTGTGAGACGATCCCCGCCACATCGGCGGTCCACCTATGATGGACGCCATGCCAGGTGCACCGCTCAACGTCGTCTTCTTCTCGCCTGGGTTCCCCGACTACTGCACCAGCTTCTGCTGTGCCCTGGCGCAGTTCCCCGTGCGGGCGCTCGGCATCGGCGATGAGCCGTACGACGCACTGCCGTCCAGACTCAAAGCCTCGCTGACCAGGTACTACCGCGTCACCAGCATGGAGAACTACGACGAGGTGCTGCGCGGGGTCGGGTTCTTGACGCACGAGTACGGCAAGATCGACCGGTTCGAGTCGCTCAACGAGTATTGGCTGGTCACCGAGGCGCGCATCCGCACCGACTTCAACATCCCCGGCATCAAGTGCGACACCATCGACGACGTCAAGCGCAAGTCGCACATGAAGCGGTTCTTCGCCGACGCGGGCGTGGCCGCCATCCGCGACTACGCCGGGACGAGCCTGGACGAGGCCCTCGCGTTCGCCCACCGGGTGGGCTATCCGGTGATCGTCAAACCCGATTCCGGCGCCGGGGCGCAGCACACGCAGCGCGTCGGCGACGACGCGGCGCTGACCGCCGTGTTGACGGCCTGGAACGGCGGCGAGGCGCCGTTCATCGTCGAGGAGTACGTCGACGGCGACATCGTGACCTACGACGGGCTGGTGGACGCCGCGGGCACGATCGTCTTCGAGAACAGCCACCGCTTCGACCAGTCGGTCATGGACGTCGTCAACACCGACGACCATCTGCACTACGTGTGCCTGCCGGACGTCCGCGACGACGTCCGCACCGCCGGACGGGCCATCGTGGTGGCGTTCGGGCTGCGCGAGAAGTTCTTCCACATCGAAATGTTCGACCGCCGCGACGGCGCCGGCCTGGTCGGCCTGGAGCTCAACCTGCGCCCGCCGGGCGCCTGGATGACCGATGCCATCAACGTCGCCCACGGCGACGACGTGTACCGGCGCTGGGCCGCCATGGTCGCGGGCGTCCCCCAGCCCGCGCAGCATCCGGGCGTCTGCTGCGTCGCGTACGCCAGCCGCAAAGACCACATCGCCTACGCGCATTCGCACGAGGACGTGCTGGCCCGGCTCGGCGGCCAGCTCATCTACGCGCACCGCATCGAGGCGATCTTCGCCCGCGCCATGGGCGACTTCGCCTACCTGTTCCGCGCATCCGATTACCCCAGTGCCATGGACATGGTGGCCTATATCCAGCAGAAGGCTTGATATGCGGATTGAGTACGTCAAACGGTACAGCAGCCCGATGGGGCGCGACATGGAGTACAAGGTGTACGGCTACGGCGGCGTGCCGCTGGTGGCCTTCCCCACCATGCGCGGACGGTTCTGGCAGTGGGAAGACTTCGGCATGGTCGAGACGCTGTCCGATCTCATCGACGCCGGCACCATCCGACTGTGGACGGCCGACAGCATCGACGACGAAACCTTCTGCACCGACTCGTGGGACAAACTGGCCGCGATGCGCCGCCAGGAGCAGTACCTGGCCTATCTGGGCGACGAACTGCTGCCCGAAGTGTCCCGCATGTCGGGCGGGCAACACGTCGTGCTCACCGGCTGCTCCATGGGCGCCTTCCACGCCGCCAACCTGTTCTTCCGCCGCCCCTGGGACGTCCGCGCCGTCATCGCGATGAGCGGGGTCTACTCGACCCGGTACTTCTTCGGCGACTACCTGCCGCCCGAGGTCGTCGCCAACTCGCCGCTGGACGGGTTGCCAGGCCTGAACGACGCCGGCCTGCTCGACCACTACCGCAGCAGCGACCTCATCTTCTGCGCCGGCCAGGGCGCCTACGAGGACCGCATGGCCGCCGACACCCGCGCCCTCGGCGAGGTGCTGCAGCGCCTGGACGTGCCCGCCTGGATCGACCTGTGGGGCCGCGACGTCAACCACGACTGGCCCTGGTGGAAGAAGCAGCTGCCCTACTTCCTGGGCCACGTGCTGTAGCACCGACCGCGTGGGACAAACCCGCCTCGCTTCGTCGTCGGAGTCCGCGACGCCGGCGTCTGGACGCGATCCGGGTCGAGTTTGTCCCGCATGCCGAACGCCGCCTGCACGGGGACTGCGCTGCGTAGACTGCCGCCGTGGGCAAGACGCGCGTGTTGGTCGTCGATGACGAGGTGACGCTGTCCGAAGCCATCGTCGACTACCTGACGATGTTCGGGATGGATGCCGCGTGCGTCTTCACCGCGTCCGACGCCCTCGAAGCGCTGACCCGCCAAACGTTCGACCTGATCGTCCTCGACATCAACCTGCCCGACGACTCGGGCTTCGAGCTGTGCCGACAGATCCGGGCAACCAGCCCGGTGCTCATCTTGTTCACCAGCGTGCGCGACTCTGAGGCCGACGTGCTCGCCGCGCTGTCGGCCGGAGGCGACGACCACCTGGCCAAGCCCTTCTCGCTGGCGGTGCTGCTGGCCAAGATCCAGGCGATGATGCGCCGCAGCCCGCAGGCGGCCCCGCCGGCCGACACGGGCGAGACGGGCGACGCGGTGAGCTGGGGACAGATCACCGTCCGCCTCGATCAGTCGCGCGTCTTCGGCCCCGACGGCGAGATCCCCGTCACGGGCACCGAGTACCGCCTGCTGGAGGCCCTGGTGCGCAACCGGGGCCGGGTGCTCAGCAAGGACGAGTTGGCCAGCCTGGTCTGGGACGGCTATGTCGGCGAGGGCACACTGTCGACGCACATCCGCCGCCTGCGCGAGAAGGTGGAGAAAACCCCCAACCAGCCGCGCTACCTGAAGACGGTCTGGGGCACGGGCTACCTGCTGGACGTCGGCGAAGCATGAGACTGCGCGGCCTGGTGGCGGGGTTGCTCGTCGTGCTGGTGGCCGGTTGGTACCTGACCCTGTGGCTGGCCCGCCC
>WRGV01000270.1 GCA_009787035.1 Propionibacteriaceae bacterium
CCAAACCCGGCTCGCCGCTGCCGGAAGCCCCCGTCAAGGCCGAATCCCGCGCGCACCTGCAGGACCTGCTGCGCGGGCGCGAATCGGGCGGCATCATCTTCACGACGCTGCAGAAGTTCGGCCTGACCAAAGAGGATCACGACGCGGGNCGCAGCTTCCCGACGNTGTCNNAGCGCNTCAATATCGTCGTGATGGTGGACGAGGCGCACAGATCCAACTACGACCTGATCGACGGGTTCGCCCGCAATGTGCGCGAGGCGCTGCCCAACGCGTCCTTCATCGGGTTCACCGGCACGCCGATCGACGAGAAGGATCGTTCGACCACCGCGATCTTCGGCGAATACATCGACGTGTACGACATGACGCAGGCCATCGACGACGGCGTCACGGTCAAGGTGTTCTACGAGCCGCGGCTGGCCCGGGTCGAGCTGCCCGAAGAGGCCAAGGACGCCATCGATGACGAGTTCGACGACGCCACCATCGGTGCCGAGCAGGACATCAGCGAGCAGCTCAAGTCGAAGTGGTCGCGCGTCGAGGCGATCGTCGGGTCGCGCACGCGCATCAAGCAACTGGCGCAGGACATCGTCACGCACTGGGAGGCCCGGCGCGACGCGCTGGCCGGCAAGGGCATGATCGTCACGATGTCGCGGCGCATCGCCGTCGACCTGTACCAGGCGATCATCGAGCTGCGCCCGCAATGGGCCAGCGACGACGATGCGTCCGGCGTTGTCAAAGTGGTGATCACCGGCGACGCGACCGACCCGGCGTCGTACCAACCCCACATCCGCAACCGCCAGGAACGCCGGGCGATGAAGCTGCGGGCGAGCGATCCGGACGATCCCCTGGAGCTGGTGATCGTGCGCGACATGTGGCTCACCGGCTTCGACTCGCCGCCCATGCACACCATGTATGTGGACAAGCCCATGCGCTCGGCCGGGCTGATGCAGGCCATCACGCGGGTCAACCGGACGTTCCGCGACAAGCCGGCCGGGCTTGTCGTCGACTACATCGGCATCGCCGAGAACCTCCGCGAGGCCCTGGCCACGTACACCGACCGGGACAAGCAGGACCAGGCGATCGGTGAGGACGTGCGCCTGGCCGCGATTCCCGAGCTGCTGGTCGAGCACGCCATCGTCTCCGACCTGCTGCGCGGCGTCGACTGGGTGACGATTCTCGGATCGGGCGACATCAAGGCCTTCGTGACGGCCGTCGCCACGGTGGCCGACTTCCTGCTGGAGTCGGATCGGGGTGAGCTAGAGACTGCCGACGACGTGACGCCCGACGAGTTCGCGCCAAGTTCGGACGAGCCGCCGTCCGCAAGCCTGAAGAAGCGGTTCATGGCGCACACCACACGGCTCAAGCGGCTGTTCGCCCTGGTGCCGACCTCACCCGAGGCGCACGAGATCCGCGACGACGTGGCGTTCTTCGACGCCGTCCGCCAGTCGATCGCGAAGATCGAGAGCGTCGAGCGCGACGCCGACGGCGAGGCGGCGCTCGATGTGGCGGTGCGCCAGATCATCTCGGAGCACATGGCGGGCGCGGGCGTCATCGACATCTTCGCCGAAGCCGGCCTAGCCAAGCCGGACATCTCGGTCATCGACGACGACTTCCGACGCGCCTTCGAGACCAGCGAGCACAAGAACCTGCAGCTGGAGGCCGTGCGGCGGCTCATCTCGCAGGAGGTGCGGCTGATCGGCAAGCGCAACGTCGTGGCCGGNCGNAAGTTCTCGCAGATGCTGGCCGAGGCGCTCAACCGCTACCAGAACCGCACCATCGACGCCGCCCAGGTGATCNCCGAGATCGTCGAGATCGCCAAGGCCATCCAGGAGCAGCGCCGCCGCGGCGAAGAGACCGGCCTGTCGGACAACGAGCTGGCCTTCTACGACGCGCTGACAAGCAACGAGTCCGCCCGGATCGCAATGCAGGACGACACTCTGCGCGCCATCGCGCACGACCTGACCGCCATCGTCCGCAATGACGCCAAGACCGACTGGCAGGTCAAGGAGACCGTTCGCGCCAAACTGCGCACCCGGATCAAGCGCCTGCTGCTCCAGCACGGCTACCCGCCCGACCAGGAGCCTGCCGCCACCGCCCTGGTCATCCAGCAGGCCGAGGCCATGGCTGAATGCGCAGACCAGTAGGCCTCACGCCCGAAGCCGGCCTAGCCAAGCCGGACATCTCGGTCATCGACGACGACTTCCGACGCGCCTTCGAGACCAGCGAGCACAAGAACCTGCAGCTGGAGGCCGTGCGGCGGCTCATCTCGCAGGAGGTGCGGCTGATCGGCAAGCGCAACGTCGTGGCCGGTCGCAAGTTCTCGCAGATGCTGGCCGAGGCGCTCAACCGCTACCAGAACCGCACCATCGACGCCGCCCAGGTGATCACCGAGATCGTCGAGATCGCCAAGGCCATCCAGGAGCAGCGCCGCCGCGGCGAAGAGACCGGCCTGTCGGACAACGAGCTGGCCTTCTATGACGCGCTGGCGAGCAACGAGTCTGCCCGGATCGCGATGCAGGACGACACTCTGCGCGCCATCGCGCACGACCTCACCGCCATCGTCCGCAATGACGCCAAGACCGACTGGCAGGTCAAGGAGACCGTTCGCGCCAAACTGCGCACCCGCATCAAGCGCCTGCTGCTCCAGCACGGCTACCCGCCCGACCAGGAGCCTGCCGCCACGGCCCTGGTCATCCAGCAGGCCGAGGCCATGGCCGAGGAGGAACAGTGACCACACCCTGCGCCATTGGTAGCTACACCCGTCGTCACCGCACGTATGCCAGGAGGTCGTCATGGCAATCGTAGGTTCGGCGCCGCACCCGCGAATCCTCTTCGTCGGCTGGGCAGAAGATGATCCCGGGCTTCAGGAGATGACTGAACTCATTCCAACTTGGAAGATATGGGACGGCAACCTCCAGTCAATTCGTTGGGCGGATTGGGATGCCCTCGTAAGCTGCCAGAAGTTCGACTACCCAGACCCCTTCAGTCACCCCACGCAGCACCGCATGCCTGTTCTCGCCTTCCCTCATTCCACTCTTCCGATGTGCCGGACAGCGAACGAACAACTCATGTCGGTGTATCCGGATGCTTTGAAGCAACCTAGCACAGAAATGGAAATCAACGACATCCTGCCCGCACCTCTCAAACAACTTGTGCAACGCGAAATGATTCCCTGGCTGCAGAAACTCCCAGAACGACCCCTGCTTGAACACACCTATTCAACGCCGTCAGGATTTTGCACACGGGGATTTCAGACTGATATGGATGGAAACTCACCGTATTGGTTCGTCCGGGACGCCGATCATGTCATGATTGCAGGAGCATACCGCACTCGCCACAATGAATCCGTGTGGTGGATCCCCTTCATTCCTGATTATCCAGCCGAATGGCTATCCGCCGCCATGGAAGCATGGTCAACCGAGCTGCCAGACCAGTTTCCACCCCGATCTCCGTGGCGCACGCAGCCTCGATGGATGACGCGAGACGAGTTGCGCACAACCGAAGAGATTACCCAAAAGGAGGCTGCTCTTCGCGCACTGACATCGGAGCGACAAGAAGAGATCGCACAGCTTCAGAGCAAGCTGAGCGG
>WRGV01000271.1 GCA_009787035.1 Propionibacteriaceae bacterium
ACGACCAGGCCGATGGCGAGCCAGTCGGTCGGGTGCAGCCACTCGCCGAGCAGCGGCCAGGCGGCCAGCGCGGCGACAGCGGGAGCCAGGCTCTCCAGGATCGCGAACAGGGCGGGCGGCACCCGTCCCAGCGCAAACAGCTCCAGCACCGTCGGCACGGCCGAGCTCGACAGCGCGACCACCACGGCCAGGCCGAGGACGCGGGCGGTCAGGAAGCCGGCGCCGTGGGGCTCCAGCGCGGGGATCGCGAACCCGAGCAGCGCCACGAGCCAGGCGACGGTGAGCACGCGCGGGCTGGAATACCATCGCGACACGTACCCGCCCAGCGTGATGTATCCGGCCCAACACAGGGCTGCGACAAGTGCAAACACAACGCCGACGGCATTGAGCGCCACCGGGCGCACGCCCAGCAGCGCCACGCCGGCCCCAGCGCAGGCGATCAGCGCGAGGTCGCCGGCCAGGCTGGCGCCGCGGGTGCCGATGGGCAGGCGCCGCCCGTTCCGCACCGACCCGGCGATCGCCACGCCGAGCGGGCCGAGGAACTCCAGCGTGATCGCGATGCCCACGGGCAACCGGTCGAAGGCCTCGTAGATCGTCGCGTTCATCGTGAGCATGACGACGCAAAACACCGCCGTCACCGCGAGCGCGTGCCGGGGACGAGCTGGAAGTGCGGGACAAACAGGATGCTGTTGCCCCGATTCGGGCCCCAAAATGGCCGTTTTCGACCCGCTCGGTGCCTGTTTGTCACATTCTCGGCGCCGCCGCAACGCCAGCACCAGCGCCCGGACGCCCCAGAACACCAGCATGCACACGCCGGCGGTGCCCAGGCGCAGCCAGACGGCCGCCATCGGCCCGGGCACCTCGTCGATCAGCCGCTTGCCGAACGACGCCCCCGTCTGGATGATCACGACCGAGGTCAGCATGGCCCCGACGCCCACAGCCGTCCCCTGCGGACGGCCCCCTGCCTCGGCCATCGCGCGCCGTCACCAGATCAGTTCGTGCAAGTGTTCCAGGCGCCAGCCCAGATCGCCGGACGGGATCGCGCTGCCCACGACCAGCGGCACCGTGGTGCCGACGACGGTCACCGTGCCCACGGGGGTGCCGTCGGCAACAGGCATGTCCAGGCGGGTCACGGTCAGCCGCACGGTCACGATCTGGTCGCGCATGCGCACGCCCGGGATGCCGCTGGCCGCCACGATGGGCACGGCGTGTCCGTCCAGATCGGTCACGTAGCCGAAGGTCTGCCCCGCGACCACGTCGGTCGGCACGATGTTGTTCTTCATGAACGCGACCAGCGCCTGCGCCGCCTGGAAGCGCGCAGGGTCGGACGGCTCGTTCAAGACGACGCCGATGACCAGCACCGTCTGTCCGTCGACCTGCAGCTTGTTCGCGAACAGCAGGCAGTAGCCGGCGACCGACATGGTGCCCGTCTTGATGCCGATGAAGCCGTCCTGCCCGATGAGCGCGTTGGTGTTGTCGAGCGCCAGGCCGCCTGGCCCGGTGGCATGCTGCTGGGACACGATGTCCCGCAGCCCCGGGTCGGCCATCAACTTTGTGCCCAGGGCGAACAGGTCGGACGGCGTGCTGCGCGTGGCTGGGTCGAGCCCGCACGCATCCGATCCGACGACGGTGTTCTTCAATCCTTGTGCGGCAAGCCAGTTCATCGCCGCATCGTGGTAGGCCCGCATCGAGCCGAAGGCCCAGATGGCGTACGAATTGGCGAGGTTGTTGGCGCTGACCAGCAGGATGCCGTCCAGCATCTGGCGCTGCGTCCACACCTGCCCCCGGCTCACGGGCAGCGCCACGCCTCCAGCCGACTCGACCGCGCCGATCTGGGCGACATCGGCGGCACCCATGGTGATCGACGCGCCGTCCGACCCCACGGCCAGCGGATGGACGGACGCCACCACCAGCACCGTGATCACCTTAGCGATGCTCGCGGTCGGACGCTGCGCCTGCGACCCGGCCGTCGCCTTGACACCGCCATCCGCCGTGCCGACTGCGACGCTGGATTGTCCCGACCATGACAGCGCGATCGGATGCGTCGGCGGGATCTTTTCGGCCGTGACCGGCAGGTACGGCAGGGGCCGCGTGCCCACGACGCCCAGGAAGGCCGCGCCGGCCACGATGGCCACCAGGAACAGCCATACCGCCACCCAGCCGATCCAGTACCAGGGGCCCTTGTGCATGCGAAGCTCTGGGGGCTGCGGGTGTTGTTCGTCCGGCAGCGCGCGTTCGGACGCCGCTGCGTCACCGGCCCGTTGTGACATCCGACCCCCTCATGCCTGCGAGTGACAAGCCCCTGACCAGCGATGACGTTTCGTTGCACGGGCACTGACACTGTATCGCATTCGGGTCACGCGCACGGGGCCGCCACGGGCGTGAGCTTGCCGTTGCGACAAGGCAGAACTGGTAGGATTCGAGGCAGAGGTGCCTCCCAACCCCGGTCCCCGCCGCACCAGACCCCGCATCATCTGTCTGCAACCCATACGGAGCCACCATGAAGATCGCCATCGCCGGCTGCGAGCATGACACCTTTGACCAGGAACGTGAGATCGCCGCACGCGAAGGCATCGACCTGGAGTACGCGTATCGACATACGTTTACTCCAGAAGAGATGCCCGAGAAGTGCCTGGACGCCGACGCCATTTTGTCGGAACGTGGCTTCTTCGGGCGCCGGACGATGGAGCGCCTGCCGCACTTGGTCGCGGTGGGACGGTACGGCCCGGGGCTGTCCGGGCTGGACGTCCCGGCCGCCTGCGAGCGCAACATCGCGCTGTTTCACGTGCCCGATCTGGCCACCGAAGCGGTCAGCGACCACGCCATCGCCCTCGCGGTGGCGCTGCTGCGCGACATCGTCTCCCAGGACCGCCACGTCCACCTGGGCGATGCGGACGTCGTCGCTTCCCGGCCGCTGCACCTGTTCAGCGAGCTGACGTTCGGCGTCCTCGGATGCGGACGCACCGGCACGGCGACCGCGCGAAAGGCGCAGGCGCTGGGATTCTCGGTGGTGGTCAGCGATGCGCACATGCGATCGGCGATGTACGAGGGCTTCCCGGCCGTCGACGCCGAGGACCTGCTGGCCAGCAGCGACATCGTGTCGCTGCACCTGCCGCGCGGCGGATCCACGTACCACCTCATCGGACGCACCACGCTGCCGCTGCTGAAGCCGAACGCCATCGTCGTCAACACGGGTGACGGCGATACCGTCGATCTGGGCCCCCTGTGCACGGCGCTCCAGGAGGGCGCGCTGCGCGGTGCCGCGCTGGACACGACCGACCAGGACCCCGCGACCATGGCCGTGGCGTCGTCCTTCCCGGGTCGGCTGATCATCACGCCCCGCATGGCCTGGTACACCGAAGAGACGTACGACGCCTGCAAGCGCCGGGCCATCCAGAACCTGATCGACTACCTGCTGGGGCGTCCCGTGCACAACATGATCAACCCGCAGATCCTGACCGGGGAATCCACCTGGCCCGTCGCGCGACTCCACATCGAACCGAATCCCCGGCCCGCGATGACAGATCCGACGACCGGCCACCCCGACCCGCCCATCCAGGCCACCCGTCAGCAGTGACGGCTCGGG
>WRGV01000272.1 GCA_009787035.1 Propionibacteriaceae bacterium
GCCGCTGATCCACGGCTCGATGTCGCTGAAGCCGGCGTGTGGCCCGGGCGTCCACTGCACCGGCGTGCGGGCGTGGTCGCGCGTNCCGGACAGGACTTTTGCGAAGGCATCCGCTGGGGCCACGCCGTCGTCCAGAAGCTCGCGGTACAGATTCAGCGACTCGATATCCCGCAGCTCGCCGATCGAGCCGAAGCGCTGGTTGGCCATGCCGAGCTCCTGGCCCTGGAACAGGAACGGCGTGCCGCGCAGCGTCAGCTGGATGATCGCGAGCAGCTTGGCGAGCTCGCGGCGATGCGCCCCGGACGGGTCAACCTTCGAGATCCAGCGCGGGTTGTCGTGGTTGTCGTAGAACAGCGCCATCTGGCCCCTGTAGTCGCGCTGCCACTCGATCAAATACNGTTTTAGGTAGTCAAGGTCGTATTGGTAATCATCGAACCGCCTCTTGCCGGGCATGTCCAGGTGATCGAAGTTGAAGATCATGTCCAGCTCGCCGCGATCGGGCAAGGTCAGCTGCTCGGCCATCCGCACGCCCACGCCGGGCGTCTCGCCGACCGTCATGGCCCCGTGTGGCGCGAAGGCCCTCGCGCGCAGCTCGCGCAGATGCTCGTGCAGCGCCGGGCCGTACAGGTAGTTCTCGATGCCGGTGAAGCCGACGAGCTGGCCGACCGTTTCGTCGCCGGCCGGCAGGCCCGGCTGCTTGCTGATGTAGTTGATCACGTCCATGCGGAAGCCGTCGACGCCCTTATCGAGCCACCAGGTGACCAGGTCGGCGACCTCATCGCGGACGGCCGGATTGTCCCAATTCAGGTCCATCTGCTTGCTGGAGAACAGGTGCAGGCCCCACTGCTGGCGCTGCGGGAAGTAGCGCCAGGCCGGGCCGGAGAAGAACGACGTCCAGTTGCTCGGTGGCTGGTCGGGGCTGCCATCGCGGAAGTGGTAGAAGTCGCCGTACGGGCCCGCCGGGTCGGCCAGCGCGGCCTGAAACCACGGGTGCTCGTCGCTGGTGTGGTTGACCACCAGGTCCATGATCAGCCGCATGCCGCGCTCGTGGACGCCCGCGAGCAGCCGGTCGAAGTCGTCCATCGTGCCGAACTCGGCCATGATCGCGCGGTAGTCGCGGATGTCGTAGCCGTAGTCGTCGTTGGGCGAGTCGTAGATCGGCGACAGCCAGATCGCGTCCACGCCCAGGTCGCGCAGGTAGTCGAGCCGGCGGATCACCCCGCCCAGATCGCCGATGCCGTCGCCGTTCGAGTCCTGGAAACTGCGCACCCAGATCTGGTAGAACACTGCCCGTTTCCACCAGGGTTCGATATTTTCGGACGAAGGCGCGGGGACGGACGCCGCGGCATCGTTGGCCTGGGCGTTGAGCAGCCCCAGCAGCGCCGGGAAGAAGCCGGCGTCCACCCGCTTGCCCGCGATGGTCGCGAGCTGGGACAACCGCAACCGCCGCACCACCGGGTTGGTCACGCAGGCGGCCGGGATGCCCGCCTGGCGCAGCAGCGTGGCCAGCACGTCGTGGCCGATGGGGGTGCTCCAGACGTCCCCCATCGTGCTCTGCATCGTGATCATCGTGATCACTCCCCTTGATCGGCGGATGTATCGATCAGCTGGCCCCGCGCGACCAGATCGGCATGGATCTGCGCGTAGCGCTCCTCGGTGATCGTGAACTTGGCGTGGTAGACCAGGAAGCCGATCAGGATGCACACCAGCGGCAGCCCGAACATGGCCAGCTTGAAGACGATCAGGTTCGACCCGGACAGGATCAGCTTGTCGGGGGCGTCATTGAGGTGCACGATCAGCATCGTGAAGCCCACGATACCCGTCGCGATCGCGCCGCCCGCCTTGTAGATCAGCGGCTGCAGCGAGAACGTCACCGAGTCGTTGCGCCGACCGAGCTTCCAGTGTCCGTAGTCGACCGTGTCGGCCAGGAACAGCAGCATCAAGAGCTGGATCGCTGCCTGCCCGACGAAGATCAAGATGCCGGCTAGGCCGATCCACAGCATCGTCGAGGTGGGCGCGAGGAAGAACACCACGTACCCCACGACCACCAGCACCGTCGCGCCCAGGTAGACCTGGCGGCGCTTCAGCTTCCTGGTGACGAACGGGAAGACGATCAGCGACACGATCTGGGACACCCCCAGCACGATCGCGAAGATCGAGAACATCGTGGTGTCGCCGTAGACGTGCTGGAAGTACACCGTGCCGAACGAGGTCGTCGTGGTGTAGCCGATCATGAACAGGATCATCGAGACCGCCACGCACAGCAGCTGATCGTTGTGGAACAGCGCCCGTCCGAAATCGCGCAGCGTCGTCCGCGTGCTCTCGACCTTCAGATCGGGCGGCTCCTTGACACCGAACAGCGTCACCGACTGCCCGGCCCACAAGATGATCAAGATGATCACCGTATAGATCACCCAGGCGCGGTGGTCGTGCAGCGTGCCGTCGCCCAGCGCCCCGATGATCGGGATATAGCCCGCGACAACGAAGAACGTGCCCACCAGCGAGACGATCCGGCCGCGCGAACCGATCGCCTCGCGCTCCTTCTGGCTCTTCGACAGCGCCGGCACGTAGCTCCAGTACGCGACGTCGTTGAGCGAATACGTCATCGACCAGAAGATGAAGATCACCGTGAACAGCGCGATGTAGGCAGCGCCGTGCAGGCTGTTGGCGAAGATCGCCAGGGTCAGCAGGCCCGACGCCACCGCACCGAAGAGAATCCACGGTTTGTGCTTGCCCCAGCGGGTTCGCGTGTTGTCGATCACCATGCCGACCGCCGGATCGATGATCGCGTCGAGCACGCGCAGCACCACGATGATGCCGGTGATGATGCCGAACTCGCGATCAGACAGCCCGGCCGCGTTGCTCAAGAAGATGATCAGGAACATCGAGATGAGCGTGTACTGCATGTCCCGCCCGATCGTGCCGATGCCGAACGTCCAGCGGTTGCGGGCGTACGGGTTGCGGGCGGGCCTAGTGCTCATCATCTATCTCCTGTATGACGTACAAGCTGGAGCCGAAGTCGCCCAGCAGGCGCGTCTGATCGTTGTAGTTGCTGCCCATGAACTGGTTGTCGAGCAGCACACCGGCCCCGAGCAGGGCACCCGAACCCTCGTAGCACTCGACGCAGTCGGTGAGCTTGTAGACCTTGCCGGCGGTGCGCAGCACCACGCCGTCGGGGTCGAGATCGACCGGCAGGACGTGCTTGATCAGCTCGCCGAAGCGGTCGAGATACAGGTATTGCGGACGGGTCGCCACCCGGTAGCGCCGCTGCGGGTCCAGCCCGACCACGCGCAGCGCGTCGTACCCGGGGCTCGCTGTGGCCAGCGTCTGGAAGAAGCCCACGATCGCCTCACCGCCGTCGGGTGCGACGACCTGCCAACCAACCTGGTGGGGCCTGCGGGCGCCCAGACGCGAGAAGCGCCCGAACTGCAGTATGTCGCGATGTTCCTTGTAGAACGCGATTTGCTCCCGAATCTCCTGCAGTTGCAGCCTGCCGAGGTTCTTGAGGTCGAGCTCGTAGCCGAGCACGCCGAAGGCCGCCACATTGAACCTGGTCGACAGCGGCGTGGGCCGCAGC
>WRGV01000273.1 GCA_009787035.1 Propionibacteriaceae bacterium
GCCCTTGAACAGCGTGCCGCTGGCCGGATTCTGGGCGCACACGACGCCGGACGGCACCGGCTGGCCATCGCTGCCCTTGGCACAGGGGCTGCCCGAGTCGGTGGAGTACGCAGTGGTCTGCTTGGGGGCCAGCCCGGCTTGCGTGAGCGCGGTGCTGGCCGCATCGCCCGGCTGGCCCACGTAGCTGGTGACGTCGATCGGCTGGCGCCCCTGCGACACGACCAGGTCGATCGCGGTGTTCGCCTTGAGCTGCGCGCCGGGGTCTTGGCTGGCTGAGATCACCATGCCGCTGGCGACGGTCTCGCTGTAGGCCTGGGTCACCTGGCCCACGGCCAGATGCGCGTCGATGAGCGCCTGTTGCGCCTTGTCCTGCGCCAATCCGATGACCGTCGGCATCGCGAAGCGCTGCGGCCCGCGCGAGACGTAGGCGGTCACCTGTGTGTCGCGGTGCACCCGGGCGCCCACCCCGGGATCGGTCGAGATGATCTGATTGGCCGGCACGGTCTCGGAGTACGCGGGCTGGAAGGTGACCGTCAGTTGCGCGTTCGAGGCGGCGGCCACGGCGTCGGCCTGCGTCAGCCTGGCCAGGTCGGGCACATCGGTGTAGCGTCCGGACACGAGCCACCATGCCGACGTGCCGATGATGCTGCCGAGGATGACCAGCAGGATGAGCAGGACGATCGCGCGGCGGCGCCGGTACTTGCGCGTGCGGACGACGCCGGGCAGCACCGTCGGGCCGCGGTTCGCGCGGCTTCCGTGCGGACGGGGCGGGTCGTCCGGGGGCTCGTCGATGCCCAGGCCCATGCGCGGCGTGTGCTCCGGGGTCGCGGCGGGGGCGCCGTGCCGCGGCGCCGCGGTTGCGGCGGTCGTCTGGATGCCCGTCGCGGTGGATTCGGCGAACGGGTTCATGCACTGCGTCAGGTCCGCGTCGTTCCACGTGCCGACATCCAGGGCCGTCCGCGCGATGCGCACGCGGCGGGCCAGCTCGGCACCGTCGGCGGGGCGCAGCTCAGGGTTGCGACGGGTGCAGGCGACCACCAGCTCGTCCAGCCAGTGGGGGATCGCTGTCGAGCCGATCACCGACGAGGGCGGCTGCATGTCGCGGTGTGCGTGCTGCGCCGCGATGCCGTCCGCGTTGTCCGACCAGTAGGGCTTCACGCCGGTGAGCAGCTCGTACAGCATCACCCCGGCCGAATACACGTCGCTGCGCCGGTCGGCGACCTTGTGCAGGTAGCGCTCGGGCGGCAGGTAGCTGGCGGTGCCGACGATGACCGCGGTCGCGTTGGCGTTGTCGTTGGTGACCTCGCGGGCCAGGCCGAAGTCGCCCACCTTGACCTCGCCCTTGGACGAGATGAGCACGTTCTCGGGCTTGACGTCGCGGTGGATCAGCCCCGCCTCGTGTGCGACGGCCAGCGCCTCCGCGACGGGTTCCATGAACGCCATCGCGCGGGCCGGGGTCATCGGCGCCTCGTGCGCGATGATCGTGCGCAGGGTGCACCCGTCCACGTACTCCATGACGATGAACGGACGCCCGCGGTCTTCGCCCTGGTCGAAGACGCTGACGATGTGCGGGTCGTGCAGTTTCGCGGCGGCGCGAGCCTCGCGGTCGAAGGTCTGCGCGGTCATGGCGTCGTCGTCGCGGCCCTCGTGCATGATCTTGACGGCGACCTCGCGGTCAAGCCGGCGGTCGCGGGCACGGTACACCGTGGCCATGCCGCCGCTGGCTCGGCGTTCGACGATCTCGTAGCGCCCGTCGAGCACGCGCCCCACGAGGGGGTCGTCGCCACGATCCATGGTTGCTCCTGCACGCTGACGGGGCAGCGGTACCCTTGCGCTTTCCCGAATGGTCAGTCTAAGGGGTGGAGCAAGCGGCCCGGGGGATTTGCCGGGCCGATTTCTGAGATGCGCCCCCAGCTGGTCGTCGCGGTCCCTAAGCTGACGGCACACCGGGCCGTGAACGGCCCCCTCACAAGGAGACTCGATGAGCATACGATTCCAGACCGTGGGTAGCCTGCTGCGTCCGGCCGATCTGCTGGCCTACAAGAGCCAAATCCAGAGCCGTGACGACGTCACATACCCGTTTTATGCGGATTTCCCCGGTTATGAGCAGTGCGAGGAAGCCGCCACGAGGGCCGTCGTGGCACAGCAGATCGAGCACGGCATCGCCGTGCTGACCGACGGGGAGTTCTCCAAGTCGCTGTGGCACACCGATTTCGTCTGGGGCCTGGGGGGCATCGACCGCTACATCGCCGACCACGGCTACTGGTTCCGTGACCTGGATGGGCAGACCCCGTACGAGACGCGCCGCGACATCGGATGGCGCATCACGGGCCCGCTGTCGGGCCACGACCATCACTTCATCTTCGTCTGGAAGCGGCTGGCGCAGATCGCGGGCGATCGCGCGACCAAGCTGTGCGTGCCCTCGCCGTCCCACATCTTCGGCGAGATCTCGTGGTCCGACCAGATCGGCGGGCGCGATTCGGTCTATGCGGACACGGACGCGCTGAAGCTCGGCCTGGTCGAGGCCTACCGGCAGTTCGTCCAGGAGTACGCGGCCGCGGGCGGGAAGATCCTGCAGTTCGACGACTGCCTGTGGGAGATGTTCGCCGACGACAATCCGAACTCGCCGTTCTCGGGCGGTGCGATCGACTTGGCGGGCCGCGAGCTGGCTGCGCAGTTCATCGAGATCAACAACACGCTGATCGACTACGGCCACAGCCTCGGCCTGACGATGTGGACGCACAACTGCCGCGGCAACTACGCCTCGCGCAACATGGGCGCGGGCTCGTACGCCAAGATCGCCGACCTGTTCTTCCAGCAGATGCGGTACGACCGCTTCTTCCTGGAGTGGGACGACGAGCGTGCCGGGTCGCTGGATGCGCTGGCGGCGCTGGGCGCCAAGCCGTCCACGGAGGTCGTGCTCGGGCTGCTGTCGAGCAAGACGGCCACGCTGGACGACGAAGCGCGGGTGCGCACGATGCTCGACCGGGCCTGCCAGATCGTGCCCCGAGAGCGCCTGTACCTGTCGCACCAGTGCGGCTTCGCGTCCTGCGACGGCGGCAACGAGCTGACGGAGCAGCAGCAGTGGGCCAAGATCGATCAGGGCCAGCGCCTCGCGCAGGAGTTCTGGGGCGAGTAGTCAGCGGTCGCGCTCGACACACAGGCGGGCCAGCGCATCGAGCGCGGTGCGCCCCGGCGCCGTGAGGGGCAGGTCGGCCAGTTCGCGGCGCGCGCTCGCCCAGTCGCGCTCGATGGCGTGCTCGACGCGGTCGCGGGCTCCGGTCTCGACCAGGATCTGCCGGGCCGCCTCGATGTCGGCGTCGCTGGCGTCGGCGCGGCCGAGCACGGCGCGCAGGCGTGCGGACGACGCCGCATCCGCGTGCGCGAACGCCTCGGCCACGAGCAGCGTCGGCTTGCCGTCGCGCAGGTCCTGCCCGACGGGTTTGCCGGTGGCCGCCGGATCGCCGAACACGTCGAGCAGATCGTCGCGCCACTGGAAGGCCCGTCCGAGCGGGATGCCGAACTCGCCCAGCTGCTCGACCAGGCCGGCATC
>WRGV01000274.1 GCA_009787035.1 Propionibacteriaceae bacterium
CCCCGCCGGCCCGGCGATCCGCTTCCAGGCCCGCGCGCACAACGCCGCAGGCTGGTCCGACTGGTCGGCGGCGGGCCCCGCCGTCACCACCGCCCAGGTGCCCGGCATCGCCACCGCCTTCACCGTGTCGGGCATCGGCGACACGACGCTCAGCCTCACCTGGAAGCCCGCCCCGGCGAACGGGAGCCCGGTCACCGGCTACCGCCTGAGCTGGACCAGCGGCGATGCCACGGGCGCGCTCGACCTGTCCGGCAGCGCGACGGGCGCCACGGTCTCGGGGCTGGACAACAACGCCCTCACGACGCTGCGCCTGGTCGCCCGCAATGCGGCCGGGGCCTCCCCGCTGGCCGCCACCGCGCAGGGGCAGTCTTCCGGACGCCCGCAGGGCCTGTCCAAGCCCACCATCCAGCCGCAATCGCTCGGCGATGCCGGCCAGGTCGCGATCTCGTGGTCGCCGGCCGATCCGAACGGCCCTGGCCCGGTCACCTACCAGGTCACGCGCACCGGCGGCACCGGCGGCACGCTGGTGCTGGCGCCCACGACCGCCACGTCGATCGCCGATGCGATGACGTTCGACGGCGCGACGTACACCTACCAGGTCACCGCCACCAACGCCAGCGGGGGCGCCGCGCACACGTCGGCCCCGCAGTCGGCCACCTACAAGGCCCTGGCACCGCCGGCCGCCTGGGCCGCCGACGCCGCCACGCTGACCCCCACCGGGCAGGACCAGACGCTGGCCGTCGGCTTCACCTACCCCGCCTCGCATGGCGACGCCGCCAGCGTCCAGATCAGCTGGACCAGCAGCGGCGGGGTCACCGGCACCCAGATGATCACCGGGCTGTCGCCGTCCGGGGGCACGTATCCGGGCGCCGGCCAGACCGGGTTCACCATCACCGGCGTGCCCAACGGCCAAACCGTCACCGCAACGTTCCAGATCTGCAACGAGGTCAGCTGCAACACCGCCACCACCAGCGCCACCGCGACCCCGTTCGGGCCGCTGGGCAAGCCCGCGATCCTCATCACCCACCTCGGCACCGGCACCATCAGCGCCTCGGCCACCGCGGACGCCAACGGCGCCCCGGCCACGCTGGCCCTGACCGCCAACACCGGCACCTTCTCTCCGTCGTCGGTCAGCGGCAGCGCCAGCTTGGCGACCACGCTCACGGTCACGACGCCCGCGCAGCCCACCACGGTCACGTTCACCGCAACGCTCACCTCGTCGTCCACCTCGCCCGCACGCGCGTCCACCAGCGCCACCGGCACGGGCACGACGGCGGCGGCGCCCCCGGAGGACTTCGCGGACGACGCCGTCAGCCTCCAGTCAAACGAAACCATCGGCGGGCTCCAGGTCACCGTCACCTACCCTGCCTGCAACGCAAGCAGCTGCGTGCTGCACCTGATCTGGACCGGCACTTACCCGGCCGATGCCCCCACGTCGATCACCGCCGACCCGAACGGCGGCACGTATGCCGCCGCGCTGAACGGATTCTCCGCGCACTCGCAGTGGGCCGGGCTGTCGGTCCAGCTGTGCCAGAACACCGCTCAGCAGACCGCCTGCAACACCGCCACCGACCAGATCGCCGCCCGTCCCCAGTTCGATCCGGCCAGTCCGAGCATCGCTCCCTCCAGCCCGCCTCCGACGTCCCCGCCGACGTCCAGCGCCTCCGCCACCACCACGCCGCCCAGCATCACGACGCTCACGCTGACGGAGGTGCCGAAGTACTACGCGATCCTCGTCAACACCATCAGCGTCTCCTGCGAGGGCGTCTGCACCATCAGCATCTGGTCGAGCATGGCCGACCTGCTCTGGTTCGACGGTTCCGCAACGGCACAGGTGAACGGCTCGCGGACGATCACCTGCCAGGGCGCGAGCTGCCAGAACATCACGCAGCTTGTCGTGGGCAGCAGCGTCCACTCACCGACAGACGGCTGGAACGTGCCACTGACGGTGCAAGTCTGCGACGCGCAGAACAACTGCTCTTCTCGCAATGTCACCGCCCAGACGAGCGCCGGCACCGGGGGGCCGCGCACGCCGGACGCCTTCGCGGCCAACGCCATCACAGCCAACAGCGCCCAGAACTACACGGTCGCCTTCGGTCGCTGCAACGATGTCCTGTGCACGATCCAGGCCTCGTTCACCGATGCCAGCGGCGCCTCGACGAGCGCGGGCCAGGCCGTCGCGGTCACCCCGCTGGGCGGATCGGTCCCCATCACCCTCAGCCAACCCATCCCGGCGGGCGACGCGCTGACGGTGCAGCTGTGCAACAGCGTGAACATGTGCAGCTCGACGACCTACACGCCGTGATCGCGCGACGCCCGCGCGGCCGCCTCACACCGCGGGATGGCGCCCCGGCAACAGCCCCAGGTCGGCCTGGGTGATGATGTGCGCACCCAGGGCGTACTCGACCAGCCGCGCCTTGCGGGCGGTGGCCAGTCGGGCGGGCCCGCCGTGCAGCCCGCGCACCCCCATGCGGTCGAACTTCATGCAGACGTTGTCGAGCTTGCGGTTGAACTTGGTGATCGGCCATCCGAGGCGGCGCGCGGCGTCGGTCGAGCGCGGGATCGAGCCGGCACCGCGGTCGAAGTTGCGCAGCATGTCCTCGGCCAGCGCCACCAGCAGCACCCGCTGCTCGGGCGTCAGCGCCACCTCGCCGATCGTCTCGTCCGCACTGTTGCGCAGCGCGGCGCCGGACGCCGGGAACGCCCCCTCGACCGCCTGGAACGGCGCGTCGTCGTAGATCACCTCGAACTCGTAGGTGGTCTCCCCCGCGGTGAACCACACGGTCATGGCGGGAAAGACCAGCGGCACGCGTCCGCCCGGCGACAGCCATGCCTGGAAGCCGCCCTCGCGCGACAGCGCCGTCGCCGACAGGTGCGAGCCCACGTTGCTCATCCACCACAGGCCCTGCTCCTGCTCGATGGTGAGGAAGACGCGGTGCAGGAACGGGTTGTCCTCGTCCAGCACCAGATCGGCCTCCCGCCCGATCGAGAACCGCCCCTGGGGCGCCAACCTGTACTCCTCACCGCAGTACCGCACCGTGACCATCATGCACATCCCTTCTGCGACCAATCCCCCGGAAACCGTCCATCGGCCCGCACAACCTTGACCTGAATGCAGAATTGCCCGGCGCTGTCGTGCGAGAACGACGGCGCCTCGACCGCCTGTTGCGACCCGTCGGGCAGCAGTACGCGGTAGGTGTCGGTGTCCAGGGCGTTGGCGTAGCTCCACGAACACGACACCGAATTGCCGGATCGACGACAGCTGATCGTCACCGGCCCCGGCGGCAGGTTGGCCGCCAGGTCGGGCTGTTGCACCGCCTGCACGGCCGCCGCCGACTGTGCAGAGGCCGTGGACGGCGCATCGGACGAATGCCGCACCCACCATGCCGTGCCCGCGATGCTGGCCACGACCAGCAGCCCGACCAGCACCAGCCCGCCGATCAGCCGCGCAGAGGGGTGGGCCCGCGTCCGGTCGTCGTCCAGCCCGGCTTCCTGGGCAGGCTGAGCGCCCCCCTGCGCCCCGAAGACGGGCGC
>WRGV01000275.1 GCA_009787035.1 Propionibacteriaceae bacterium
CACCACCGGCACCGTCTTCCACACGTCGGCGACGATCACCATGTTGAGCGCCAGGAACGGCGAGCCCAGCCACACCTTGTACTCGTCGAGCAGCCCCAGCTGCGTCAGCAGCGCGTTGAGCGAGCCGTACTGTGCGTTGAAGATGCCCTTCCACAGCGCGCCCGACACGATGGTCGGCACGGCCCACGGGATGACGACGACGGTGCGCAACAGCCATCGTCCGCGAATGTTCGCGTTGAGCAACCCGGCGATGCCCAGGCCGAGCAGCAGCTCAATCGCGGTGGACACGACCGTGAAATACAGCGTGCGCCCCATCGAACCCCAGAAGTTCCCGTCGGTCAGCGCGTGCATGTAGTTCGCGAAGCCGACGAACGGGGCGCTGGTCTGCATGGCAGATTCGACATCGGTCACCGAATACACGGCGGTCTGCACCATCGGGTACACGATGACGCCGAAGACGACGATCAACGCCGGGGCGAGCAGGCCCAGCGCCAGCAGCCCGGGGCTGTGGCGCAGCGAACGGTGACGCTGGGCCGGTTGGACGGACGACATCGCCGGTTACGACGACTTGGACGCGGCCACGGCGTCATCCATCGCCTGCTGCGGCGTCTTCTTGCCGAGCAGCGCGTTCTGGATCTCGGATTGCAGCGCCGCCGACGTCGAGTTGTAGTTGGTGACGGTCGGGCGCAGGATCAGGTCGGAATACCCGGTGGCGGCCACAGCGAACAGCTGCGGGGCCTGCTTGGTGACGGCCTGATCGGTGTAGCTCGACTTCCAGTTGGGCAGCCACCCGGTCGGGTACTGGTCTTGCACCTGCTGGCTGGTGAGGTAGGTGATCAGGTCCCAGGCCTGGTCGGGATGCGCGGCGCGCGCCGGGATCGCCAGCGCCATCGATCCGTTGATGCCGGGGCGCAGGCCCGTCGGGCCCTCCGGGGTGGGCAGGATGCCGATCTTGCCGACGACCTGCGACTGCGTCGGATCCTGCAGCGCCGCGTACGTCGACTCCCAGTTCAGCGCGAAGGCCGTCTGGCCCTGCGCCAGCGACTTCTGCACGTCGTCCTCCAGGAACGTCGTCGAGGCCGGGTTGCTCAAGCCGTCGTCCAGCGTCTGCTTCATCCACGTCAGCGTCTGCACGCCCACGGCATTGTTGACGTCGAGGTTGCCGCTCGAATCGGTGAACTGGCCGCCGAATGCGCCGAGCAGCTGCCCGTAGTCGCAGATCACGGCCTCGGCCTGCGACCAGCTCCATGCGATCGGATACTTGGCGATGCCGGCGTCCTTGATCTTCTGCGCGACGGCCAGCAGCCCCGCCCACGTGTTGAGGTCGGACGGCTTCGCGCCCACCTTCGCCAGCATGTCGGTGTTGTAGTACAAGAACTTGGTGGACGGGCCCCACGGCACGCCGTAGAACTTGCCGTTGTACTCGGCGGTCGAGTACGCGCCCCCCAGCATGTCCTGCTTCCAGGAGGCGGGATACCTGCTTGTCACGTCCTGAATGATGCCCTTGGATGCGAACTCGGCGGGCCAGATGACGTCCATCAGCACGACGTCGTACGTGCCGGCGGGCGCCGACGTGACGATCTTGTCGTGCAGCGCCTCGTAGGCCACGTACGTGGCGTTGACCTTGATATTCGGGTGCGCCGATTCGTACGACTTCAGCATCGCGTTGATCTGGTCTTGCGAGTAGCCGGCCTGCTGCATGAACAGCGCGTTGAGCGTGATGGTGCCGCCGCTGTTCCCGGCGCCGGTGCCGGCGTTGGATGAGCAGGCGGTCATGGCCAGCGCGGCCACCACGGCGAGCGTGCCCACGACGGTGTTTCGAACCTTGTGTGTCCAAGACATGAACAGAACTCCTTTGTCGCTGCCGGACGGTCTGTGGCCGGGGCGGGGGTCGTCGCGTCCGTTGTCGATTTCCCGATCAAGCTAGCACGATCCGCACCGCGATGGGGGGACCCAGACGCAGGTCCAGCCGATCCCCCGGGGTAGGATCTCACCCCATGACCAAACACCCGATCACCTCGCGCCCAGCTGTGGGCCGCCTCCTGACCGCGGGCGTGTGCCTGCTGGTGATGCTCGGCATCACCGCCTGCGGCAGCACCACGTCCACCACCTCGGCATCGTCATCCGCGGGCGCCACAAGCGCCATCACCATCAAGATCGGCACGCTGCAGACCGACGACATCCTGCCGCTGTGGGCGGCCGTCCAGGACGGCTCCGCCAAGGCCGCGGGCCTCGACCTGCAGATCCAAACGTTCATGTCCGCCCAGGACGAGGTCACCGCCGTGACCGCCAAGCAGGTGGACGCCATCATGACCGACATGGTCGTGCCCGTGCAGCTGACCGCCTCGGGCACCGCGATGCGCTCGGTGACGCGACTGCAGGGCTCGCCCGCCGGCATCGTCGCTGCCCCCGGAGCCGGCATCGCCCAGGTGTCCGACCTGGCGGGTGTCGCCGCCGGATGCTCGTCGCCGACCGCCATGGAATACATCTACGACAAGGCGCTGAGCGATGCGGGTGTCAAGCCCGACCAGATCAAGACGCAGGAGATCAAGAACCTGTCGGTGCGCCTGCAGATGGTGACCGGCGGCCAGATCAAGGCGGCCGTGCTGCCCTGGACGCTGTTCGCGATGGCCCAGAAGCAGGGCGCCGTGCCGCTGCTCGACTCGACGCAGGCGAGCAACTACTCGTCCACCGTGCTGGCGTTCCGCGCCGAGTGGCTGAGCAGCAACGCGCAGGCCAACGACGCCATCACCAAGCTGTTGGCGCTGCAGAACGCCGAGGTGGCCAAGATCAACGCCAACCCGGATTCGTACCGCAGCCTGCTGGCGCAGCAGGCCAAGCTGCCCGCCCCTCTGGCCACGAGCTACAAGGTGCGTACCTACCCGACGGCCGGGCTGCCCGACCAGAAGCAGTTCGAGTCGGTGGTCGCATGGATGGTTTCCAAGGGCTACATCAAGGCGCCGATCCCGTACTCCGACCTCGTCTGGTCGCCGACCGCGTAGGATCGCCCGCATGGCTGGTGTGGACATCGACGGCGTCGACTACGTCTACCGCGGCGTCGACGCCGGACGGACGGTCGCACTGCACGGCGTGGACTTGCACGTCGACCCGGGGGAGTCGGTCTGCCTGATCGGCCCCTCCGGGTGCGGCAAGTCCACGTTGTTGGAGCTTGTCGCCGGGCTGCGCCGTCCGTCGTCCGGACGCGTGCTGGTGGACGGTGCCGCGGTCGCCGGGCCCCGGCAGGGCACCGGCTACATCCCGCAGGGCGGGGGACTGCTGCCGTGGCGCGACGTGCTCGCGAACGCGGCGCTGGGGCTGGAGATCCAGCACACCCCGCGCGCGCAGCGCCTGGCCGCGGCCCAGCAGGCGCTGGAGACCGTGGGGCTTTCCGGACGGGCGCGGGCCTTCCCTGCCGAGCTGTCCGGGGGCATGCGGCAGCGGCTCGCACTGGCGCGCTGCCTGGCGGCGCGCTGCGATGTCATCTTGGCTGATGAGCCGTTTTCAGCTCTGGACGCCCTGACGCGCG
>WRGV01000276.1 GCA_009787035.1 Propionibacteriaceae bacterium
CCGAGTCCCCCAGCCCGTGCCACATGGCGATGCGGCCCTGCATCGACGCGACCGACGCGAGTTTCATGCCGTTCGTGCAGTCGCCGGCCGCGTACACCCCGTGCGCGGACGTGCGCGAGACGCGGTCGACGACGATGTATCCGTGCTCGTCCAGCGTCACTCCGGCTTCCTCCAGCCCGATGCCCGTGGTGTTCGGAATGGAGCCGACCGCGACCAGGCAGTGCGAGCCCGTCACCTCGCGCCCGTCGTGCAGCCGCACGACGACGTCGTCGCCGATGCGCGTGACGGCGGTCGCGTGCACGTCGTTGATGACGTGGATGCCGCGCTCCGTGAACGCCTGCTGAATGGCGGCGGCCGCGTCGTTGTCCTCGCTGGGCAGAACCTGGTGCCGCGACGACACGAGCGTGACGTCGATGCCGAGCGCGTGGTAGGCGCTGGCGAACTCGGCGCCTGTCACGCCCGAGCCGACGACGATGAGGTGCCGCGGCTTGTCTTCGAGGCGGTACAGCTGCGCCCACGTGAGGATGCGTTCGCCATCCGGCCGGGCCGTGTCCAGGATGCGGGGGTGCGCCCCGACGGCGACGAGCACGAGGTCGGCGGGGAAACGGCGCTCGCCGTCCAGGGTGTCGGCGACGACCTCGTTCGGCCCGTCCAGCCGTGCGATCCCGTGGACCAGTGTCACGCCGGCGTCCTTCATCGCTCGGGCCTGGTCGCGGGACTGGTCGTCGGCCAGGCGCCGGATGCGCGCGTTGACGGCCGCCATGTCGACGTCGACGGTGGCCCGCAGGTCGTCGGTGCCGTCCGGCAGTCGCAGGCCGAAGCTTTGGGCGTCCGCCAGGCGGGCAACCGTCTGGCCCGCTGAGACCAGTGCCTTGGAGGGGACGACATCCGTAAGGACGGCCGAGCCGCCCATGCCGGCGCGCTCGATCACGGTCACGTCGGCACCCAACTGCCGAGCGACGAGGGCCGCATCATAACCGCCAGGCCCGCCGCCGAGAATCACAACGTTTGTCATAGTCAACCATTTTCCCACATGTGTCCTCGATCACGACCTGAGCACAGATGCGAGACCAGTGCGAGCCACGGCGAGCGGGCCGACGTGAGCGTCAGCGCAGCGCCTCCAGTGGGGACAATCCGGCCCCCACGAGCAGCTGAAGCTCGTGCTGCAGGCTGGCTCCGTGGGCCAGGCCGGGATAGCCGATGGCCGAGCCGTCCTCGACGAACACGGTGACGTATATCGACTGATCGATCGCGACCGGCGTTCCGCGCCACAACACAGCCGCGGGACAGGTGCGACGCGCATCATAGAATTGAGGTATTGACAAGGGGGAGCATCATGAAGCAGCGGGTCTTGGGTGATGGCGACCTGACCGTGTCGGCGATCGGGCTGGGGTGCATGGGCATGACGTATGCGTACGGCCCGTCCGGGTCGCGCGACGACATGATCGCGCTGATCAGAGGGGCATTCGAGCGCGGGGTGACGCTGTTCGACACGGCCGAGATGTACGGCCCGTTCACCAACGAGGAGCTGGTCGGCGAGGCGCTGGCGCCCATCCGCGACCAGGTCACGATCGCGACCAAGTTTGCACACACCTTCGACGAGGCAGGCAAACCGAATGGGCTTGTCAGCACCTCGAANCAGATTCGGGANGCGGTCGAGGGATCGCTGCGCCGCCTGNGCACCGACGTCATCGACCTGTGCTACCTGCACCGCGTCAATCCGGCGATCCCGATCGAGGACGTCGCGGGCACNGTCCGCGAGCTGATCGAAGAGGGCAAGGTGCGGTTCTTCGGCATCTCCGAGGCNGCGCCGCAGACGATCCGGCGGGCGTANGCGGTGCAGCCCATCACGGCCGTCCAGAGCGAATACTCCTTGTGGTACCGGCATCCGGAGGAGGGGGTGCTGGACGTCTGCGAGGAACTGCACATGGGATTCGTCCCGTATTCGCCGCTGGGCCGCGGCTTCCTGACCGGCGCGATGAGCGCCAGCACGCAGTTCGCCCCCGACGACTTCCGCCCGACCCAGCCGCGGTTCGCCGCCGAGGCGATGCAGGCGAACCAGGCGCTCATCGATGTGCTTCGCGACTACGGCAAAGACCTCCACGCGACGCCTGCACAGTTGGCCCTGGCCTGGCTTCTGGCGCAGCGGCCGTGGATCGTCCCGATCCCGGGCACCCGTCGCCTCGACCGCCTGGAAGAGAACATCGGCGCCGCCGCCATCGAGTTCACGTCCGAGCAGCTAGCCGGGCTGACCGCCGCCGTCGAGGCCGTCCCGATCCGGGGCGCCCGCGCCAGCGACGAGTACGAACGCCAGACCAACCTCTGACGTCGCCGGTTTTTGTCGGACGTCGCGCGTACAGTCGTCCTCACAAGTAAATCCCACCCCGACAAGGCAAGAAGGACCCCATGAACCCACCTCACGAGCTTCCAGGTTCGGCGCGCGCGCCGCTACCGCATGTCACACCCATCGGCGCCCCGGCGCCCGATGACATCATCGAGATCACGCTGGTGCTGCGCCGCAAGAATCCGCTTCCGGACGACGTCCGGCTGGTCGACAAGGCCACCTTCGCCGAGACGTACGGTGCCGATCCGGACGACATCGACGCCGTCACGCAGGCGTTGGTCGCCGCGGGCGCGAGCGTGCTCAGCTGCGATCTGGCCAGCCGCCGGATGCGCGTGTCTGGGCCGGTGGACGCGCTGTCGTCGCTGTTCGGCACGAGCCTGCACCTGGTGCAGCCCGCGGCCGCGGCCTCGGGCACGTTCCGCGCCCGCACCGGTGCGCTGAGCGTGCCCGAGGCGCTGCACGACCGCGTCGTCGCCGTCCTCGGCCTGGACAACCGTCCCCAAGCCAGGGCCCATTTCCGCGCCGTGCCGGCCGCGCGCACGTCCCGCAGCTACACGCCGCCGCAGCTGGGCGCGCTCTACAGCTTCCCGCCGGACACCGATGGGTCCGGACGGACGGTCGCGATCCTCGAACTGGGCGGGGGCTTCCCGCAAAGCGACCTCGACCAGTACTTCGGCTCGCTGGGGCTGGCGACGCCGTCGGTGACGGCGGTGGGCGTGAACGGCGCCGAGAACCAGCCCGGCGCCGACCCCACGGGGGCGGACGGCGAGGTGCTGCTCGACATCGAGGTGGCCGGGGCGTTGGCGCCCGGGGCGAGCTTCATCGTCTACTTCGCGCCGAACTCCGACGACGGGTTCCTGGACGCGGTGGCCACCGCCGCGCACGCCGATCCGACGCCGGACGCCATCTCGATCAGCTGGGGTGCGCCCGAGGATGCCTGGACGGCCCAGGCCCGCAACGCCTTCGACGAGGCGTTGGCCGATGCGGCCGCCCTCGGCGTGACGGTCACCGCGGCATCGGGAGACAACGGCAGTTCGGACGGCGAGACCGACAGGCGTCCGCACGTCGACTTCCCGGCGGCCAGCCCGCATGCGCTGGCCTGCGGGGGCACGTCGCTGATCGCGGACGCGGCTGCGGGCACGATCACGTCCGAGAC
>WRGV01000277.1 GCA_009787035.1 Propionibacteriaceae bacterium
GAGCTGATGGCCGGCCTGCCCGGCTGCTGGGCGAAGGTGACCGCGGGGGATGCGCCGCTGTGGCAGGCCCGCCGGATCGCGCAGGCGTGCGCCGAACTGGACGACACGCAGCGCGGCACCGTGGACGCGGGTGTGGCCCCGGCGCTGGGGGCATCGGGCATGAACACCCTGATGCGCACCGTCAACGCGCAGGTCATGGCGGCCAAGCCGGCGATCGCCCTGCGCCGGGCCGAACAGTTGAAGACCCGGTACGTGCACACCTGGGCCGAGGACATCGACCCGCTGACCGGGTGCCTGTCCGCCAGGCTGGGCCGCGCCGACGCCGAGTTCCTCGACGCCACCGTGCAGATGCTCGCCGACCTGCTCGCCAGTCAGGGCGAGGCTGGCACCCAGGACGAGCGGCGCGCGAAAGCCCTCGGCATGCTCGCCAACCCGGCCGCTGTCGTCGAACTGATCGGCGTGCACACGACCCGGGGCATGGACCCCGCCCCGCAAACCCAGGCCGACGTACAGGCCATCATCGGGTATGCCAAGACGCTCGCGCCGAAGCTGACGCCCAGGACCCGGGTGTTCGTGCACCTGTATTCCGAGGACCTGGACGGCGTGGCCGGTGTGGCCCGGGCCGAGCAGATCGGCCCCATCCTGCTGGAACAGGTCAAACAACTCACCGGCGCCACCCGTGTGAAGCTCACCCCAGTCATCAACACCGCCGCCACCATCGCCGTGGACGGCTACGAGATCCCCACCCGGATCCGCCAGACGGTGCTGGCCCGCAGCCCCCACGACATGTTCCCCTGGTCAAGCATCGAAGCCCGCTACCTCATGGACGCCGACCACACCATCGCCTGGACCCCAGGCGCCGACGCCCAAACCTCCACCTGCAACCTCGCCTTCCTCAACCGCGCAGCCCACAACGCGAAAAGCTACTGCGGCTGGCGACTGCTCCAACTATGGCCAGGCCTATGCCTGTGGATCAGCCCCGCAGGCCAAGCGTTCCGCGTCGACCAAACCGGCACCCACCCCGTCACCGTCCTCAAGTAACCCCCACCACCACCGACCGACCGGCGACACTCCTGAGAACGCCGGTATGTCGGCACGCCCGGGAGCGAATCGTTACCATGAATCGCATGACGCCCGAGACCGTTCATGGCATCGACGAGCACGACGCCGATGCGAGCTCGACAGATCAGGCATGGTCAACCGAGATCGCTGCGCGCATCGACGGGTTCCTGAGCGGCGGCATCGAGGCGATCCCGGGGGAGCAGGTCTTCGCTGAGTTGGCCGCACGGCACCCTGAGAATGCCGGTGTGTCGGCACGCCCGGAAACGACCCTTTGACCGGAGCACGGGTGGTAACGTGCCGACATGACCTCCTCGTCAGGCGCCTTGGCCACCACACTCGACGTTATCCCGTCGGTGGTGGAGACCTTCAAGAGCCTGGCGATTCACGATGTCCACGGGGTCACCGCCGGCGTGTTCTCGCTGTTTCGTGTCGCGCTCACGAGCGACGAGTGCCAATCATTCCGCGCCGCGGTGGAGCCGCTGGCCCGCAAGGGCTGGAAGGTCGCAGATGACGCGCGCCGTCCCGGTGACGCCGAGGGCATCGCGCATCTGGATGAGGACGTGTGTGTCGCCTACGTGCTGTCCTGCCTCGATGCGGACGTGCCGCCCACATCGGCGGATCTGGCAGCCAAGATCACCAGCGCGCAGAAGCCCGAGGACCTTCCGCGCTGGATGAGGTCGACTTTCAGCTCGGATCAGGCCATTTCGGACGATGAATGGACCAACCGGCTTAGGGCCCTGCCGCGCTGGCGGGATCTGGGCGCCGCCACGCAGGCTGCGGCGGTCTATCTGGATGCCATGCTCGGCGCCATGTTCGCGGAGCCGGCCTTCGTCGTCCAGTTCCGCCTGTGGAAGATGATCGCCAGCGAGAGTGCGCTGGCCAAGCAGCTCGACCAGGTGCTCGACCGGGTGCGCCAGAACGAGACCGATCTGGCTGATCTGAAAGACCGGGTCGCAGCGTTGGAGGCGGCACAGGCTCAGGTTGCCGCCTGGGGTGGCACCTGGGACCAGGCCGCCGCGCGGTTCCTGACGCCGGCCGCCGACATGGTGCGCACGTGGACGCCGCTTCCGCCGCCTGACAACGCCTTCTCGGCACTGTTGAGCTACCGCTCGGGCATGGTCGACTTCCATGGGCGCGAACCTGAGCTGAATGCCCTGACTCGGTTCTGCGAGACGCCGTCCACCAAGGCGCTGCTGTGGCAGGCGATCACCGGCCCCGGCGGCACGGGTAAGAGCCGCCTGGCCTGGGAGTTGCGCCTGCGCATGGAGGCCAAGGGCTGGGGAGTGATGGTGCTCGACCGCAGTCGCTTCGACCCGGGGGCACCTGCCCTGCCCGACAACTGGGCCCTGCCCTACGACGTGCTGCTGATCGTCGATTATGTCGCCTTCCACGCCCGCGAGATCGGCAGTTGGCTGAGTCGCGTGCTCCAGGTGAGCGGCGTGCGGAACAAGATCCGCGTGTTGTTCCTGGAGCGCACCGAATGGGCGATCGACGGGCGACAACCGATGTGGTACGAGAACCTGAAAGCGACCTGCTCGGTGCTGGACGATCATCGCGGCACCCTCGACGGCGCGAACCCCGTGCTGGCCCTGAGCCGGCGGCACATCGACCCGGACGAGCAGAAGGCGATGCTGGTCTCGATCGACATCGACGGGAAGACGATCGGGCCTGATGTGGCCGCGGCGATGGTCGAGAGGCTGACCGCCGATCGCGAGCACGGCGGCATCGACCCGGAACAGCACCGGCCGCTGTATCTGCTGTTCCTCGCGTCGGCATACCTGGACAACCCGGACGACTCGGCCTGGCGCACGTGGGATCTCGACGACCTGCACGAGATCATCTATGAGCGCGAGATCAGGCGCATCGAGGGGATGGTGCCCGAGCGTCACAACCTGGCTGCTGATCTGTGGGCCTTCAGCACCGCGACTGGGCGCCCCATCGACAACGTCATCACGCACGCACCCGCGTGTTTGCGCACGGAGGTGCGCAAGATCACAGGTGAGACGCTGACCTGGCGCGACTGCGTCAGATCGGTGTGCAGCGCCGACGACAACGATGTGACGCCCTACGACCCCGACATCCCGGGCGAGTACCTCGTCTTGGCCCGCCTCGCGAAACGGTATCGCGGCGACGACAAGGGGCTCCACCGCTTTGTGCAGAACGCCTGGAAGGAATCACCCGTCGGCTTCGTCGAATTCCTGAGCCGTGCGTGTGTCGATTTCGCCGCCCCCCATCGCAACGCAAATCTGCTGGATCCGACGGCCCTGCTAATCGAACCGAAGGATCCGGCAGCAGCCTTCGGTCTGGCAGCTGCGCTGGCTATGATCACGTCCCGGGGCGCCGGCGGCGCCGAAGTGCACGCGCGGGTGGCCGCACTCGTCGATGGGCACCAGGACGATGAGATCGTCAGCAGCTTCTGCGCAGGCGCGTT
>WRGV01000278.1 GCA_009787035.1 Propionibacteriaceae bacterium
GGGGATGGTCGCGCTGGGCTCGGTCCTGCTGGCGTGTGACATTTGTGTACCGGTTGGGTCTGGTGGTGCTGAATCTGGCGTCTGCGGGTGGTGCGGGTGATGTTTGTCACAGGCGTCGGTGTGGTGTGGCCCGGCGCGGCGCTGGCGCGCGGGGGCGGCCACATGCGGGCTCGGTCCTGCTGGCGTGTGACATCTGTGTACTGGTTGGGTCCGGTGGTGTCGAATCCGGCGTTGTGAGACGGCACGGGTGAAGTTTGTCACGGGCGTCGGTGTGGTGTGGGGCGGGTGCGCGGCGATGGTGGCACCGGCTGGTGGCGGCGGTGGCTGGCGGCGCCGTGTGACCGGGTGCGTGTGGGGGTGGTCGCGCCGGGCTCGGTCCCGCTGGCGTGTGACATTTGTGTACCGGTTGGGCCCGGTGGTGCTGAATCTGGCGTCGGCGGGCCGGGTGCGTGTGGGGGATGGTCGCGCTGGGCTTGGTCCCGCTGGCGTGTGACATTTGTGCACCGGTTGGGCCCGGTGGTGCTGAATCTGGCGTCGGCGGGCGGTGTGGGTGACGTTTGTCACGGGCGGCGGACCTTGATATCACGCGCGCAGCGCGCGGCGCGCGCGAATTACCACGGGGGCGTCCGCGGGCGGGTCTGGGGCGCGGATCTGTCCGGAAATGTGCACCCGCGGCCATGGAAGTGCACTTTTCCGTGGCTGAAACCTGAGAATTGAGCGTTTCCTGAGTGAGGGCTGAGGCTTCTTGAGGGTAGAGTCAGCCTCGTGCGTCACGACAGGCCGTTTCCTGCTGTAGTTACGGTTACGTAGGCGTATCCGCCGCGGGGGCATTCACTGACCGTGAACCCGCATTGACTGCTGACATGGCATACATCGACCAACTGTCTCACGGGCAGCACCATGTTGTCTCATATACCGAGACAACGACACGATCTTGAGACGGTCCTGATTCTAGCCAGGCGGAAAAATGGCTTGTCAGAAGCTCGCACAGGATTCTGATTCTGCTGACGGCTCAACTATTCCTCAGGAATCGATAACGTAACGGCGCATGGAGGGCATACTTGCTCCTGGAACAGCAACAACCAGCTGTCCTGCAGTCGCCTGACCCCTCTGCCGCTGGCGTGGCCGCCAGCGGCAGCACCCCGCGGGCGTCTGCCGGACAGGCCGTCGGCACGTCCCTGCCGACGACGGCCTCTGTCGTTCCGACTCAAACACAAGCTCTTCACAGCCACCCCGTCGTGACCGGCTGTCGTTTCCCCGACCCCAGTAGGAGTTGTCATGCGTCAAAGCCATCGGTTGTCTCATGCGTTCGCCCTCATCGGTGCCATCGCGCTGTCTGCCTCGTTCCTGCAGATGCTGCCGCCAGGCGCGGCAGAGGCTGCGGTGGTGCAGGGCCAGTTGCCCGCGCCGGCGTTCGACAACGACACGCCGGAGGTGCTGGTGAGCATCACGTCTGGTTCCACCACGACGATGTACACGGTGGACGACACGACAATGAACCTGACCGCGATCCCCGGCAGCGGATCGACGATCAGCTACGACGCCACCGGTTACCGCTCCGCGGATCAGTACGTCTACGGCATCGCGTCTGGCGGTCGCCTGGTTCGTATCGGATCGACGGGGAACGTGGAGGTCGTAGGAACCATCGCGGCGCTTGGTTCGACCATGTACAACGCCGGCACGTTCGGAACGGGCGCCGCGTCGGACATCCTGTACCTGCGTTCGGCCAGCGCTGGGCAGATCGTCGCGATCAACTTCGCGGGATGCACGACCGGAAGCGGTGGCGCGTGGGACACGGGCGGCACGAACGCGACCAGCTGCCTGACGACCACCACGTACAACTTCGGGACGACATCGGCGACCAACGACTTGGTCTACAAGAACGGTGAGCTCTTCAGTATCACGGCGAGCGGCCAGCTTCTCATCATCGACCTGAACAGCGCGACGGGGACGAACAACACGGTGACCACGTCGTTGGTATCGGTGCCTGGACTCCCGAGCGCCAGCGGTTACGGTGCGCAGTGGCTGTATGGGAACGGCAACCTTGCGGCGCTCAACAGTGACAACAACACCATCTATCAGATCGACATCTCCGATCCCACCAAGCCTACGATCATCAACTCCGCTCCTGCTCCGAACAACCAGGGCTCCAGTGGACGCGATGGGACGAACGTTCCGGGCCATCCGGTCGATCTGTCGCTGAGCAAGGAAGTCTCCGTGACTGACTCCGGCGACGCTCCTGCGGCCACGACGACCTTCACGCCAGGCCAATCGCTGACCTACACGTTTGTCGTGACGAACAATTCCGCCTACCAGAGCAGTGGCTGGAGCGTTGCGGATTTCCTGAACAACATCCTGAGTTCAGACATCACGCAGGGCGACATCGGCTACCCCACGTGGAACGGTCAGGGCACACCCCCGGCCGTGTACTGCAGCTTCGCAAGCACCGCAGCAACGACGCTCACCTGTAACGGGGCTGGGTTGGCACCGAACACGTCCTCTCAACCGTTCGAGATCACGGTGCAGACATCGAAGAACACCACCACTGCCCTGGCCAACACCGCCGTCGTGACCGGCAAGGAGGCCGATCCCAGCGACTGCAGTGATTCCAGCTCGGACGACTGCAACAACGACAGCACCGCGACCGCCAACCCGGCGCTGCTCCAGCTGACGAAGACTGCCAGTCCGACAGATGATCTGGAGCTCGGCCAGAACATCACCTACACGTTCACGCTGACCAATGCGGGCACCCAGCCGCTGACCAACATCCAGATCAACGACCTCGGCGTGGTCGATGTCAAGGCTACCGATGACGACGGCAATCCAACCGACACTTCACCGGCCGGGGGCACGTTCAACGGGTACACCTGTGCCAACGGGCAGACCAATGGCAGCATCACGCTGGCGACACAGAACTCCAGCACGACGTGTACAGCGACGTACGGACCGATCACCCAGGCCGATGTAGATGCCGGCTGGGTCGAGAACACCGCGCAGGCAAGCTACAAGGTCAACGGTACGGGGCCCACGCTGGACACAGATGTGAAGACGGCGGACACCAAGTACCAGGCACCAGGGCAGATCACGCTGTCCAAGGCCATCACCGGCACGACCATGACTCCGGCAAAGGCCGCGTCGATCTCAGACACCATCACATACCAGCTGGTCGCCAAGAACACTGGAACTGTGACGCTGAACAACGTCAGCATCATTGATCCCCTGCTCGGTGGAAGCACTCAACAAGAACAGCTCAACAAGATCGGCACCAGCTGCAAGTACTCAGCTGTGGGTTCGAATACGGGTCATGCGATCGGTGACACGGCTGCGACCAACGGTGAGATCGTGCTGGGTCCTGGCGATGAAGTGACGTGCTCAGGCCTTCAGTACACGTTGACGCAGTCAGACATCGATAAGGGCGTCGTGTACAACTCCGCGACAGTCACGGGCAATCCGGTGAACGACGCCCCACAGGTGACGGCGGGTTCGAACGCC
>WRGV01000279.1 GCA_009787035.1 Propionibacteriaceae bacterium
AGGGTCGGCTCCGGCGCAGAGGCCACCGGGATCCCCCTGGCCGCCGCGGCCGGACGACGCCGCAACAGCAGCGCGACCAGCCGGTGCCGGAACACGACCGCGGCGACGATCCCCGCGAGCACGACCAGCCCGAGCAGGCCCAACAGCACCAGGCCGCGCATCGTCCACCCGCTGATGTCGAGCGTGATGGACGCCGTCGAGGCCGGCTTCCCGGCCGAATCGCTGACGACGCCGCCGCGCACGACGGGGGCCGATCCGTCGCCGGCACGGGCCGCATTGACGTGCACCAGGCCCCAGACCGTCAGCGTCTGCGAGATGCCCTGGGCCGGCGGCTGGCCGAGCAGCCCGGACACGTCCAGCTTCAGCGAGATCGTGCTCTTCGTGCGGAAGAAGCTGCCCGTATCGGTCATCGTCAGCGCCGTGCCGGGCAGGTAGCCGGAGATCTTGTTCGCGTAGTCGGCCAGCGAGGACGCCGTGAGCGTCGCGACATAGGTGGTGTCCGTCGCGTTTGCCTTGCGGACGAGGGATCCCATCCATGTCGGCGGCACGAACGCCGCCCGGTAGCGCTGGTCGTTGGCGGCGTCGTCGGAGGCCGAGACCTGGAAGCTGACGGTCTGCGTCACCGCACCGTCCGCCTCGATCTGCGTGTCGAACGAGACGGCCTGCACCGGCAGCACGGTGCTGAAGCCGAGCGTCGCACTGGTGGCGTCGTCCGACCGCGGCACGGCGTAGGACGTCGTCGCGCCGCTGACGGTGCCGGCGTCCAGGCCCTTGGCGGGCGTCCAGGCGGACGGGACGACCAGCGCGTCCGTCACCGTGGCCCCATCGGCGCAGATCGCGGCGCACTCGACGTACTCCGGGATGCTGATCTGATCGACCAGCGGATGATCGGTGGACGGCGTCCAGGTCGGGCTGAACACGGCGGCGGTCGAGCTGAGCGCCTGGTTGGTGTCGGTGACGATGACCGACGCCGAATCCGCCGAGAACGACATCGTCCAGGTCTGGGCGTCCGCGACCGACGGGCCCGGCCCCAGCTTGGCGCCCGGCGGCGTGGCCGAGGCGAAGAAGCCGTCGTACAGGTTCGGGTTGGCGGCGTAGTTTCCTGCGGGCACCTGGTAGGTGATCGTGCGCCCCACCGGACCGGACGCGCCGGTATATGTCGTTGTCACAGCCACATTGGTGAAGCCGTTGTCGATGCTGGACGACAGCGAGATCGGCTCCTTCACCGTCTGCGTGCGTCCGTTGATGACGACCTGGGTCGTGACCGTGCCGCCCAGGACGTAGCGGGCAGCGGAAGCCGGGACGACGCCGTCGTCCACAAGCCCGTTGGCCAGCCAGGCCATCAGATCCTTGGACGTGAAGTTCTCTTTGATCGTGCTGCCCTGCTTGAACGCGTTGCCGCTGTCCGACGCCAACAGCGTGACCTGCGGCGTGATCGCCACCTGGCCCGACCGCAGGATGTCGGTCACCTTGGCCAGGTAGTCGGCCTGCGAGGTGAACGTGATCGTGAACGTCGCGCTGATCGAACCGTCGCGGGCCTGCGTGATGCCCGAATAGCTGAGGTCGCTGGGGACGTGCGCCTGAATGCTCGTGTCCAGGCCCGCGATGCCGCCCTGGACGTCGCCGGACAGGCTCTGCGCCGACAGCGTCAGCTTCATGACGCGCGTGCCCGCGGCCCCCTGGCCCAGCGTGAGCGTCGTGTCGATGTTCGCACCGCACGCGCACAGCGTGAACGCCAAGGCCGCCGCCAGGGCAGCAAGCAGCCAGCGGCGCAGCCGAGTCGTCTTCGGCACATCCATCATGGGACACATCCCTCAAGAGGGTCGCCGGGGGCCCGGCTCTTCGTGGACAGAATTCTACCGGGCCGCTCTGACACCCCCGCATCGCCTCTGGATCGAGCCAGACTCAGGTAGCCTGGACTTCCAGACCCCCGCGCGCTGCTCCAAAGGAGGACGCTATGCACGAGTTTCCACTGCCCACTGCCGGCCCGCGCGCCGCGATGCGCTACCTCGACCTGCCGGGGGACGATCTGCCCATCCTTTTTGTGCACGGCCTGGGATGTTCCGGATCGGCCGACTATCCCGAGATCGCCACGAACCCGGCGCTGCGCGGGCACCGGGCGCTGATCATCGACCGCCCCGGGTTCGGGTACTCCGATTGCCCCGATGACTACGACTGTTCGGTGCGCGGGCAGGCGCAGACGCTGGCCGATTTCATCGCCGCGCTGGGGCTGGAGCGGGTGGCGGTGTACGGGCACAGCGCCGGCGGGGCCGTGGCCATCGAGCTGGGACGAATGCTGCCCCCGGGCGTCCTCGCGGCGCTCATCATCTGCGAGCCGAACCTGGACGCCGGCGGCGGGGCGACCAGCCGCGCGCTCATGGCGGTCGCGCAGGACCTGGGCCCGACGCTGCCCCCGGCCACCCTGCAAGCCGTCGCCGAGGACGCACCCGGCTGGGCCGCGACGACGCGCATCGCCGACACGGGCGTGCTGTTCCAGGAGGCGTCCGAGCTTGTCGCAGGGACGTATCCGTCCTGGCGCGAGCAGCTGTACGCCCTGGCCGCGCGGGTGCCCACCACCTGCCTGTTCGGCGGCCTGAGCCCCGCCGACCCCGACATCGCCCACCTGCCGCGCCAGCGCATCCGCGTCGACATCGTCCCCGGCGTGGGACATTTCATGGCCTGGCAGGACCCCGACGCCGTCGCCGAGGCCATCGCCCGGGCGCTGCGGGCCGCCTTGCCCTCCTTCTGATGCCCTCCGTGCATGACGGTCTTGTCTGCCAAGGTGACCGCGACAGGACAGGCCACGCGGGCCAGGCTTGAAACATCGAGCCCTCTGGGCGACAAAGCCGGACGGTAGGCTGAAGGCTTGGACGTCCGTGGGACGAAGGGAGCCTGGCCGGTGGCCGATCTAGTGCAGCGCAGACGCGGTCTGTTCATCGTGTTCGAGGGCGGCGATTCGGCCGGCAAGTCGACGCAGGTCGCGTGGCTGGCGGCCGCGCTGGAGCAGGCCGGCGTGCCGCACGTCGTGACGTTCGAGCCGGGCGGCACGTGGCTGGGGCAGCGGCTGCGAGGCCTGGTGCTGGATCCGTCCTCGGGCGACATCAGCCCGCGCGCCGAGGCGCTGCTGTACATCGCTGACAAGGCACAACACGTGCGCGAGGTCGTGGAGCCGGCGCTGGAGGCGGGCACGGTCGTCGTCAGCGACCGGTACACGGATTCGGTGATCGCCTACCAGGGCGCCGGGCGCGAACTGCGCGTTGACGAGGTGGAACGGCTGGTGGCGTGGGCGACGGGCGGGCTTCGTCCCGATCTGACGGTGCTGCTGGACGCCGATCCGTCCCAGGCCGTGGCGACCATCGAGCGCAAGGACCGCCTGGAGGGCGCCGGCGCGGACCTGCACGAGCGCGCCCGCGAGCAGTTCCTGCGGCTGGCCGCGCGCGACCCGCAGCGCTACCTCGTCCTGCCCGCGCGGTCGGGGCGCGCCG
>WRGV01000280.1 GCA_009787035.1 Propionibacteriaceae bacterium
GCCGAGGAGGGTGTGGCTCGGCGGGACCCGAAGCTGGACGATCTGGCGCGGGTGTATGACCTGCCTGCGTCGCGGCGCTGGTGGGCGATCACCTTGCCGAGACTGATGCCGTACCTGACCGCGGGTGCGCGCGTCGGCATGGGCTTGGCCTGGAAGGCCGGCGTGAGCGCCGAGGTGATCGGCCTGACGTCGGGGAGCATCGGCGAGCGGCTGTACGAGGCCAAGCTGTTCTTGTCGACCGCCGATCTGTTCGCGTGGACGGCCGTGGTTGTCGTGTTGGCCGTGGTGTGCGAGAGGGTGGTGCTGTGGCTGCTGGGGCTGCTGCAACGCTGGCTGGGCGGGAGGTATGCCCGGTGATTCGGCTTGTGGATGTCGGGTTTGTGTACCCGGATGCCGAGACGGCGGTCTTCGAGGGCGTGTCCGGCGAACTGCCGGGCGGCGGGGGAGTGCTGCAGCTTTCCGGAGCCAACGGCGCGGGCAAGACCACGCTGCTGAAGGTCGTGCTCGGGCTGCTCGCGCCGTCGTCCGGACGCGTCGAGGGCGTGGCCGGACGCCCGCTGGCGGCAGTCTTCCAGGAGGACCGCCTGATCGAGCCCCTGTCGGCGATCGCGAACGTCCGTCTGACCTCGCGGCGACCGGCGACCAATGCGGAGATCTGCGCCGAGCTGACGGCAATCGGTCTGGACGCGGACGCGTGGGATCGCCCCGTGTCGGCTCTGTCCGGCGGCCAGCGCCGCCGCGTCTGTCTGGTGCGCGCGCTGCGGGCCGACGCCGAGGTGATCGCCCTGGACGAGCCCTTCACCGGCATCGACGCCGACGCGCTGCCCGAGGTGATGGCCTACGTCCGCGATCGCATCGCCGGCTTGGATGTGATCCTGATCACCCACGACCCAGCCCAGGCGTCCTTCTTCGGCGGCGAGATCATTCAGCTGGGCTAATCAGCGGGTTCATGCGTGACCTTGCTGAGTCAGGGCCTCGTTCAACCGGTGCGCCAACCGGTTTGCCTCACCTGCAGCCCACTGAGCAAGCAACGCATCGAGGTACATCGTCTCGGTGGGGTCGATATCGCTGCGGCGAACCGCAAGCGGCTCGGCGTCATCATCTGGGATGATGAGGAGTTGAGGCGTCATTTCCGGCCCATCGGCCATGACCACTTCAGAGCGCACCCACTGATCGGTGGATCGAAACTTCGCTCGAATCCAGATGCCGCCCTCGGGTAGCTGCGTGTAACTCGGCGGGATCTTCACAGAGGCTGAATGGGAATGAGGTCCCGTGATGGTCATCCGAATCTGCGATGGAAGATGGAGTGCGTCGATGGCCGCGCGGAGTCGAGGCAGGCACACCTGAACCAAGCGCTCACCAGCCAGCAACAGAGGTTGATTAAGCGAGGCAACCACCGAGCTGATGCCGGCTACGTCAGGGTTGTCATGGGTGACGTCCGTCGTCAGTGCACGTGCGACGAGGTTCACCGTGTCGATTACTCGCTGCTCGATGAAGTGTACGAAAGGATGAGGGTTGCCCTTGTCCGCGTCGCCCAACGCGTCCAGGTAGGAATCACGCTGATCGGAGAAGACTACGAGCGGCACGCCTGGGTTGCGATACAGGAAGACGCTCGCCAGGGCACGAGAGACGCGACCATTGCCGTCGGCGAACGGATGGACGCAAATGAAGGCGTAATGCGCGTATGCCGCCTGAATGACCGGGTGAGCAGCCTCGAACTCCGGCGTAGACAGTTGCTCGAGCAGCCGCCTCATCTCTTCTGGTGTGTCCAGTACCGGCGCATATTCATGAATCTCGTTCGTTGCCAGATTTGTCGGATTGTTGGGGAAGTGCTTGTATTCGCCCTTGGGTAGCGGCTGGTCTTGCCATCCGCGGGGACTCTCCAAGAACACCCGGTAGGTATCCTTACTGGCGCAGATCGTTGTATGCAGCTCCCGTATCCAGTTCTCAGTGATCTCGGGCAGACGCTGCCGGGTGACCGCATCGAGCACATACTCGTAGCCCGCAATCTGGTCGTTGATCGATCGGCGGACATTGGGGCCGCGCTCATCGGCCAACAACTCCCATGCCGCCGCTTGGGTCGCCACCGTACGCGTGAAGCCTCGGTCGCTCGTGTACAGGCCCTCGATTGCTCCAGTCTCGACGGCGGCCGAGCGCAGGGCGACACTCAGAGCCGCATTCAGGGCCTCCGGCGTCGCAATGGCCTTGGCCCGCAGCAGCTGTTCGGCGTAGGCGTCTACGACGCTGGGGTCGAAATCGACGGGCCAGTCTCGGAATGCTGGGAAGGGCTGGTAGGTCATGCCATCTCTCCGTTCCATGAAGCGCCGTTCCGGGTCAAGAATACGGCCGTGCAGCGGCCTGACAGCGGTTTGAGGATGGATCAGTGTGTCGCATGACTGGTGACACATGACAAAATGCGTGGTGGTACACTTCCGTCATGCCAACGATGCTGAAGCGGCACCAGGTCACCGAGGTTCCTGAACTGCGAGCGGCCCTGGAGATTGCGCGGGCGGCGTGGCCCGAGGAGACCTCAACGACCAAGTTGATCTACCGTCTGGCATCGGAGGGAGCGAAGCATCTTGCCTCCGACGCCGCCATTGAACGGCAGGCCCGTCGCGACAAGGTCGCGGCTCTGGCTGGCCGTCACCCAAGCAAGCTGGGGCCGTACTATTTGGAGGAGCTTCGCCGGGAGTGGGACCGGTAGTGGGCACCGCCGTCGACGCCAGCGTCGTGATCGCATTCGAGGATCCGAACCATGTCTTCCACGCTGTGGCCACCGAGTTGATCGGAGACGCGGACCTGCCGCTGTATATGAGCGCACTCACGCTGGCTGAAGTGCTGGTGGGCCTCGACCGAGCCGAATGGGTTAACGCGATCGGCGAGCTGGAGGACATCGGCTTCGTCTACTGTGACCCAAAGGCCGAAGACATCGCGCATGTGCGCCTGGTGTCGCACCTGCGAATGCCCGATGCGTGCGTGATCGCCACGGCACGCACTAAATCCGCCGACACCGTACTGAGCTTCGACGGCCCGTTGCTGGCAGCAGCCCAGAGTCTCGGCTTCACCACCAACACGCTGTAGTCGCTGCTACCCAGCCAGCGCCTCCGCGACGACCTCGCGGGCGTCCGCCTGAATCTGCGCGAGATGCTCCGGCGAGCGGAAGCTTTCGGCGTAGATCTTGTACTTGTCCTCGGTTCCGGACGGACGCGCGGCGAACCAGCCCGAGCCGGTGGTCACCTTGATGCCGCCGATCGGGGCGTCGTTGCCGGGCGCCTTGGTGTAGATGTGCTCCACCGGGTCACCGGCCAGTGTCGAGGCGGCGACGTCGGCGGGCGACAGCGCCGCCAGGCGGGCCTTCTGCGGCCGGGTCGCATCGGCGTCCACACGGGCGTAATAGGACGTCCCGAACTGCTCTTCCAGCTTCGCGTACAGCTGGCTGGGCGTCTGGCCCGTGGTGGCCGTGATCTCGCTGGCGAGCAG
>WRGV01000281.1 GCA_009787035.1 Propionibacteriaceae bacterium
GCGGCACACGCCGAACAGATCGCCCACCTGATCCGCGATCACCAGGTCGTGGTCGTCGCCGGCGAGACCGGCTCGGGCAAGACCACGCAACTGCCGAAGATCTGCCTGGGGCTGGGTCGGACCGCGATCGCCCACACGCAGCCGCGCCGGATCGCTGCCCGCAACGTCTCGGCGCGCATCGCCCACGAGATGGGTGTGCCGCTGGGCGAGGCGGTCGGCTACCAGGTGCGCCTGACCAAACAGACCAGCGCGCAGACGCGGCTGACCGTCATGACCGACGGCATCCTGCTGGCCGCGATCGGCCACGACCGCGACCTGCGCCGCTACGACACGATCATCGTGGACGAGGCGCACGAGCGCAGCCTCAACATCGATTTCCTGCTCGGCTACCTCAAGCAGCTGCTGCCGCGCCGGCGCGACCTGAAGGTCATCGTCACGTCGGCGACCATCGACACGGCCCGGTTCGCCGCATACTTCGACGACGCACCGATCGTGCAGGTCGAAGGGCGCAGCTTCCCGGTCGAGGTGCGCTACCGTCCGGTCGAACCCGACGGCGACCAGTGCGACGCCATCGTGGCGGGCGTGCGCGAGCTGCGCCAGAGCAGCCACGGCGACATCCTGGTGTTCCTGGCGGGGGAGCGCGAGATCCGCGACGCCACCGACGCCCTGCGCGCGGCGGCGTTCGATGACGTCGATCTGCTGCCGCTGTACGCGCGGCTGTCGGCCGACGAGCAGCAGCGCGTCTTCGCCCCGCATCCGGGCCAGCGGATCGTGCTGGCCACCAACGTCGCCGAGACCTCGCTGACGGTGCCGGGCGTGCGGTCGGTCATCGACCCGGGTTTCGCGCGCATCTCGCGCTTTTCGGGGCGGACGAAGGTGCAGCGCCTGCCCATCGAGGCGATCTCGCGGGCCAGCGCCGACCAGCGCGCCGGGCGCTGCGGACGCGTCGCACCCGGGGTGTGCCTGCGCCTGTACAGCCAGGACGACTACCTGGCCCGGCCCGAGTTCACGCAGCCGGAGATCCTGCGCACCAACCTGGCCTCGGTCATCTTGCAGATGGCCCAGGCCGGCCTGGGCGACATCTCCCGCTTCGACTTCCTGGACGCCCCCGACGCGGCCCAGATCGCCGACGGCTTCCGGCTGCTCATCGAGCTGGGCGCCATCTCGGCGCAGGGACGGACGGGGTCGCGTACCCGCGCGGTGCTCACGCCGGTCGGACGCCAGCTGGCCCGGCTGCCCGTCGACCCGCGGCTGGCGCGCATCATGGTCGAGGGGGCCCGGCGCGGCTGCCTGCGCGAGGCGCTGGTGCTGGCCGCCGGGTTCTCGCTGCAGGACGTCCGGGAACGTCCCCTCGAACAGCGTGCGCACGCCGACCAGATGCACGCCCGGTTCGCCAGCGACCAAGCGCTCGCGGCGTCACAGGCGTCCACAAACCCCACCTCCACCGACGCAGCCCCGGCCCGGCACACCCCGCACACCAACACCCACATCGAGCGGGTGGCCCCCGCCCCCGACACCGGTGGGGATGTGGCCGTCGAGCTGCGCCTGTGGACGTATCTGCGCGACAAGCGCCGCGACCTGTCCGGCAATCAGTTCCGCCGGATGTGCCGCGCGGAGTTCCTCAACTACCTGCGCGTGCGTGAGTGGCAAGATCTCGTGACCCAGCTGCGCGATGCCTGTTCCGACCTGGGCATGCACACCACCCGGGGCGCGGCCCCCATGGACGCCGTGCTGACGTCCGTGCTGTCCGGCTACCTGTCGCAGATCGGCCTGCTGGAGGCTGCGCCGGCGCGCGCCAAGACACAGGGGAGCCGCGGCCGTCCGCCCCGCAAGGGCCCGCGCGAATACCTCGGCACCCGCGGGGCTCGGTTCGCGCTCAGCCCCGCGTCCGTCCTGGCCCGGCATCCACCGCAGCTGGTCATGGCCATCGATCTGGTCGAGACCACGCGCCTGTGGGCGCACCAGGCCGCGGGCATCGAGCCCGAGTGGGTCGAGGCGGTGGGGCAGCACCTGCTGAAGCGGTCGTACGCGTCGCCGCACTTCTCGTCGGACACCGGCCACGTCGTCGCCTACGAGACCGTCACGCTGCTGGGCGTGCCGCTGGTGTCGGGCCGCCTGGCGGGCTTCGAGGACGTCGATCCGGTGCAGGCCCGCGAGCTGTTCATCCGCCAGGGCTTGGTGGAACGGGCCTGGTCACCCGCACCCGGCTCGCCGGCCCGGGAGGCCATCGACCACAACCAGGCGCTGTGGGACGAGCAGGAGGAGCTGGAGGACCGCGTGCGCCGCCGCGGGCTGTCCGACCAGCAACTGGTCGACTTCTACGAGGCCCGCGTGCCCGTCGGCGTCGCCTCGACCGCGGCACTGGAGGCCTGGCTGCGCGAGGATCCCGACCGGGCGCGGCTGATCATGCTGCGCGAGGACGACCTTGCCCCCGATGGCGGCCCCGACCTGGGGGGCTTCCCCGACACGTGGAGCGTCGCAGGGGTGGAGCTGCCCGTGTCGTACGTCTTCTCGCCCGGGGACGAGCGCGACGGCGTGATCGTCGAGGTCGCCCTGGCCCGGCTGGGCGCCCTCCCTGCGGAACCCTTCACCTGGCAGGTGCCGGGCCTGCGCCACGACACGGCCACCGAGCTGCTGCGCAGCCTGCCCAAGGCCACCCGCTCCCACTTCGTCCCGGCCCCCGACTGGGCCGCCCGCGCGCTGGCCTGGCTGGACGACCACGACGCCGACCGCGACCGCCCCCTGGCGGCCGAGCTGGCCCGGGCCCTGCTGGCGATGACCGGCGAGCAGATCGCGCCGCAAACCTGGCATCCCGACACCGTGCCGCCCGCCCTGCGTGTCGGCTTTGCGGTGATCGACAAGGGCGCCGAGGTCGGCTTCGGCAAGGATCTGTTCGCACTCAAGGCCGCGCTGGCGCCGAAGGTGCAGGCGACCCTGACCAAGGCCGCCACCGCGGGGGCCGGGAAGCGCCGCCCGACCCGCCGGGGCGTCACCTGGGTCTTCGGCACGTTGCCGGATCACCTGGATCTGGGCGGGGGAGTCGTGGGCTATCCCGGCCTGCGCGACGACGTGACCCAGGTCAGCGAGGTCGTCTGGCCGACCCCGGGCCGGCGCGACGCCGAGCAGCGCAAGGCGGTGCTGCGGCTGCTCGCCCTGACGCTGCCCGACCCGTCCACGTACGCCATCGCGTACCTCAGCAACGCCGATCGCCTGGCCCTGGCCACCAGCCCGTACCCCGACTCGTCCTCGCTGTGGGCGGACGCCCGCGCCAAGGCCATCGAGCAGCTGGCCGATCGGTTCGCCGATCCGGGCCAGGTGCGCTCGCAAGCCGCGTTCGACGACCTGGCGCTACAGGTGCGCCAGCGTTTGGCCGACCAGCAGCGCGGCGTCGTCACGATGGCCGCCGACACGGTGCGCCGCGCACACGAGCTGCGCCAGATCCTGGCGGGCATGCCCGCCGACAGCCCGGCCGCGCAGG
>WRGV01000282.1 GCA_009787035.1 Propionibacteriaceae bacterium
GGGTACCAGCTCGGCGGGTGCGGACGCCAGGTCTGCGGATGGGGACAACACACCGGCCACGCCCGGCAACACCCCGGCCGGNGGCGACAACACCGGCGAGATCGTCGGCCCCAACGTTCCGGAGGTGACGTCTGAACGNGCAACGGAGTCGATGGTGGACTNGATCACCAGGATCGGCTCCAAGGTTCCGGGGTCGGCGTCTGAACTGCACGTCGGTCGGCTGGGGTNCGNTGGGCCGGGGGGCGATGAGCCCGGGGTCGATCGGCTGGGGGTCGATCGGGCGGGGGTCGATCGGCACGACATCATCGGCCACNAAGGTTCCGGAGGCGACGTCTGAACCCCAGTCGCCAGCGCGTCGCGGCGAGGCGGGGCACGCGCGCCCCGTGGTTCCAGGGTCGGCGTCTGGGCCCCGGTCGCCGTGGGCGCAGCTGATCGACCGCGTGCCGCCCGACTATCTGGAGGCCCTGTGGCAGCACGCAGGCGTGGACGTCGAGCACATCCGCCGGGCCTGGACGCCCACGTCCGACGGCCGAGGTCCCTGGGTGATCGAGAGCCAGGACGGAGGCCGGTGGTCGGTGTTCCAGGCTGGGCACGGGAAGCCGTCCGTCATCAGCCTGGGCAACCCCGACCAGCTGCGGCAGCGGCGGGCCGATCGACGCGCCCGGGTGCACCGGGCCGAATCGGATGCCCGCAAAGCCCGTGCTGACGCCCGCCGCGCCTGGGGCGAATCGTCTAAACTCCAGCCACAGGATCCCGGCGGCGAAAGGAGCGGTGATGGCCCGAGCCAAGAACCCCTTCGCTGACCCCGTCGCCTCGCCCGAGCTGCCGTACGGCGACGTCGAACCCGGGCAGCAGCTCGGCGGGCGCTATCAGCTCATTACCCCGTTGACAAGCACAGACGACATCACCTTGTGGGAAGGGTGGGACGATACGCTGACCCGTCCGGTGCTGATGTGGGTCATCCCGCCCAACCATCGGCGCACCGACGTCATGATGCTCGCCGCCCGCGCCGCGGCGGCCGCGAGTGACACACACTTCCTGCGGGTGCTGGACGCGCTGGAGTACGGCCCCATCGAGCCCGTTTCATGCATCGTCACCGAATACGTCCCCGGCGTGCGCCTGGAGGAGGTGTTGCGGGCCGGGCCCATCAGCGATGCGAACGCCGGCTGGATCGTCATGCAGCTCGCCGCGGCACTGGCGCCCCTGCACGCCCGCGACCTGTTCCACCAGCGGCTGAGCCCCGCGACTGTCATCCTGACGGCGTCCGGCGACGTCTGCATCTCGGGGTTTCTGCTCGAAGCCGCCTTGTCGCGCCCGCTGGAGTACGACGGCATGGAACAGCCGCCCAGCCGCGGCGAGCAGCAGCGCGCCGATCTCGATGCACTCGGGCAGCTGTTCTACGCCGGGCTCACCGGCACCTGGCCGCTGCTGCGCACGTACGAGCGCGCCGATCTGTACGGTCTGGCGCCGGCCCCGCGCGGCCCCGACAACCTGCTGCTCCGTCCCGCCGTGGTGCGCCCGGGCATATCGCTGGATCTGGATGCCATCTGCATGCAGACGCTGGAGCCGGCCCCCGGCTCGACGGCGATCCGCCGGGCCGCGGATCTCGCCAGCGTCATCCGCCGCGCGCTGGGCCGGTTCGATGCCAGCGCTGAGATCAGCGTCCGCGTGCGCGAGCTGATGGACGCCACTAGCCCCACCCAGCTGGTGTCCACCGGATCGGCGGGTGCGGACGACACCCGCGAGCCCGTGGACAACACATCAGCCTCCGCGGACGACACCCGCAGCCCCGCGGACAACACCGCGGACGGACGGCTGTGGCGGCGGCCGGGTCGCGCGGCCCGCGACACCGACGGCGTGCGGCGCACGGCGACGGACGGCACATCGAGATCCGACGCCGCCGGGGGCGATTTGTCACAGAATGGGCGTGCCGTGGCGCAGGGGAATGCCCGCGTGCCGTCCGAGGGGGTCGGCGGTGCGTCGGGCCTCGGATTTGCTGACCTGGATGCCGCGACCGACGAGACGCTGCCGACGCAGGCGTGGCCCGTCGAGGGACGGGCGGCGCAGGCGCACGTGTCCCACAGCGCCGTCATCACGAGCACGCCGCCGGACGGTGTGCCCGCGCGCGCGGGCCGGATTCGTCCCCCATCGCCGGACGGACAGATGGGCGCGGCGGNGCCNTCCCCCGGCGGCGCCGTCATCGACCTGGACACGCAGCCGCAGCTGTTCGCCGACGGTTCATCGGCCCCGGCGCCGCCGACAGCGCGGGGCATGCTGCCGCCGCGCCCGCACCTGACGTTCGGACGAGGCGGACGCGCCCGCTGGCTGTGGCTGATCCCGCTCGTCGTGGTGATCGTCTTGGTGATTGTCCTTGTCAAGAGCTGCTCTGGGGCGCCGTCCGGGCCTGGGCCGGTGCCGATCGTGACGGCCTACGCGTTCGATCCGACGCTGGACGGCGGCAACGGTCAGGAGAACTCCGACAAGGCCGTGCTGGCCGTCGATGGCGACCCGAGCACGGCCTGGACGACCGAGACGTACCTCAACAACCCCAAGCTCGGCGGCCTCAAGCCGGGCGTCGGGCTCGTCGTCGATCTGGGACAGGCCCGCACCGTCACGCAGGTGACGCTGACGCTCGGCGCGAAGCCGGTCACGTTCGAGGTGCGCGTGCCGAAGTCCGATCCCGCGGCCGCGGAGCCCGCGATGGATTCGCAGACGCAGTGGGTGTCGGTCGCGTCCTCCACCACCGCGTCCACCAGCCCCGTCTCGGTGACGCTGACCAAGCCGACGTCCACCCGCTGGGTGCTGGTCTACTTCACCTCACTGGCCGAGGTCTCCAGCAAACACTATGAGGCCATCGTGGACGAGATCCAGGTCGACGCCGACCGCTGACCGGCGCGATCAGCTCGCCGCTCGGGCGGCGGCGCGGTTGCGGCGCACCTGGCGCACGCGGAGCATCGTGGCCACGAGGAACGCGATGCCGGCGCCGATGACGATGATCCAGCCGAGGCGGCCGGCGGAGGTCGTGGTCACCACGAACTCGACCGGTGCGCCGAGCGTCTGGCCCGAGGACGATTCGAGCGTCGCCTGCACGGACACGGCCCCATTGGCGCCCGCCTGCGGCGTCACGCGCACGAGGGCACTCTCGCCGGGATCCACGCTGACGAGGTCCGAGTCGGGGATCCCCAACCGTTGTGGGTTGTCGGAGTGGAAATGAACCCGCACCTGCACGGTCATGTTGTAGGTGTTGACCACGGTCACAGGCATCGGGCTGTCCGAGGCGGACAGGTGCACCTCGTTGGCGATCTTGAGCTGCAGGCCTCCGCCGGTCACCTGCGCGGTGACGGGGGCGACGATCCGGTCGGCCCACGCCAGTGCGGCGGCCTGGCCCGTGTCGTCCGTCCGCCAGGAGACATTCCACAGCCCGCCGACAACACGGGTGATCTCGGCGGCCGCCGCGGCGTCCGTCCC
>WRGV01000283.1 GCA_009787035.1 Propionibacteriaceae bacterium
GGCATGGCTGGCGTGGCGGTCAGCTCGATCCTCGACATGCGCCAGCTGTTCGACGGCATCCCGCTCGACCAGATGAGCGTGTCGATGACCATGAACGGCGCGGTGCTGCCGATCCTGGCGCTGTACATCGTCGCGGCCGAAGAGCAGGGGGTGAAGCTGGAGCAGCTGAACGGCACGATCCAGAACGACATCCTCAAGGAGTTCATGGTTCGTAACACGTACATCTACCCGCCGACGCCGTCCATGCGCATCATCTCGGACATCTTCGCGTTCACCAGCAAGAACATGCCCAAGTTCAACTCGATCTCGATCTCCGGCTACCACATGCAGGAGGCCGGCGCGACCGCCGACATCGAGATGGCGTACACGCTGGCCGACGGCATCGAGTACGTGCGCGCGGGCCAGGCCGTGGGCCTGGACGTGGACGCGTTCGCGCCGCGGCTGTCCTTCTTCTGGGGCATCGGCATGAACTTCTTCATGGAGGTCGCCAAGCTGCGCGCCGCCCGCATGCTGTGGGCCAAGCTGCTGCGCGATGCCGGGGCGAAGAACCCGAAGTCGATGAGCCTTCGCACGCACTCGCAGACGTCCGGCTGGTCGCTGACCGCGCAGGACGTGTTCAACAACGTCGGACGCACCTGCATCGAGGCCATGGCCGCGACGCAGGGCCACACGCAGTCGATGCACACCAACTCGCTGGACGAGGCCATCGCGCTGCCGACCGATTTCTCGGCCCGCATCGCCCGCAACACGCAGCTGTTCTTGCAGCAGGAGTCGATGACCTGCCGCACGGTCGACCCGTGGGCGGGCTCGGCATACGTCGAGCGGCTGACGTACGACCTGGCCAAGCAGGGCTGGGCGCACATCCAGGAGGTCGAGCAGGCCGGCGGCATGGCCAAGGCCATCGAGGCGGGCATCCCGAAGATGCGCATCGAAGAGGCCGCCGCCCGCACGCAGGCGCGCATCGACTCCGGCGAGCAGCCGCTGATCGGTGTCAACGTGTTGCAGGTGGACGACGACGCGAAGCCCGAGATCCTGAAGGTCGACAACCACGCGGTGCTGGAAGAGCAGATCGCCAAGCTGAACAAGCTGCGCGCCGAGCGCGACCAGGCGGCCACGGACAAGGCGCTGGAGGCCCTGACCTGGGCGGCCGGCAACCCCGATCCGACCGATGACGGACGCAATCTGCTGAAGCTCTCGGTCGATGCGGCCCGCGCGGGCGCGACGGTCGGCGAGATCAGCGACGCGATGGAGAAGGTCTTCGGACGCTACACCGCGCAGATCCGTACAATCTCTGGTGTGTACAGCGCCGAGGTGGGGGCCGACCCGAAGATCGAGCAGGCCAAGCAGATGGTCGAGGAGTTCACCGAGAAGACCGGACGTCGTCCGCGCATCCTGGTCGCCAAGATGGGCCAGGACGGCCACGACCGTGGCCAGAAGGTCATCTCGACCGGCTACGCCGACCTCGGCATGGACGTCGATGTGGGCCCGATGTTCTCGACGCCGGAAGAGGTGGCCCGCCAGGCCATCGACGCCGACGTGCACATGGTCGGCGTCTCCAGCCTCGCGGCCGGGCATCTGACCCTGGTGCCGGCGCTGCGCAAGGCGCTGGACGCGGCCGGTGGCCAGGACATCCTGATCACCGTCGGCGGCGTGATCCCGGAGCAAGACTTCGCGGAGCTCTATGCCGACGGCGCCGCCGCCATCTACCCGCCGGGCACCAAGATCGCCGATTCGGCCATCGACGTCCTCACCAAGATGATGGCCAAGTTCGCGTAGCCGCGACGCTGGGTGCGTTGCGGTCGCTCTTATGTGTGTCCAACACACGGCGAGCGCCCACGCCTTCCCAGCCCCGCGTCTCCATGTCTGACAAGGAAGACAACTCAACCCATCTGACGGCTCCCGTCCACCCGCGTGGTGGGCGGGAGCCGTTGCTTGTCGGCGCTATGCCTGGGGTGTCATGGGTTATCAATTGGGGGCAGAGGTTACAGCTGTTGCCGGTCGACTGGCAGCTCACTGTCTGCTTGCGATAAGGGCGGCGCAGGTGGCACTGCCGTGTGACACACTGTGAGGCATATTCTCAGCCGATTCTGCAGGGGGTGAGGCACGTGATGTCGGTCGGCATTTGGCAGTTCCGCCGGGAGCTGGCTGCGTTCATCAATGCGGGTGCGCCCGTTGAGGTGACGCGGCAGGGCCGGGTGATCGGCACATTCTGGCCGACTCGCAGGCCTCGGTCGGTCGATGTGGACGATCCAGGAGTCCGTAACTTCGATCCCACGGCTCTCTTGGCTGCCGGCGCGCAGTTGCAGGCAGATATGGCTGCACGTGGCATCGACTCCGAAGAACTGATTCACGAGGCCGATGAGATGCATCGGCGGCGACGCGGCCGTCACCAGGAGGCATGATGCCATCAATTCAGACACATTCTTGGGGACGCCGGTGCGCGCTCGCTTTGGGCGTGGTGCTGCTGATGCTGCCCGGTGCGGCGGCGTGCGCCAAACAAGCCCCGACGCCGGGGACGACGACCGCGGCGTCCACCAGCGCCTCGTCCACGCCAAGCGCGACCCCCAACCCAACCCCGACACCGACGCCGAGCGACACGGCGTCGTCCTGGCTGATCTCGGCCAAGGGCATCGGGCCGTACCAAATCGGCCAGCAGTACCGGTCGACCGAGACGCCGCCACCCGATGTCAGCGGGCCGTGCAAGCTGGGCGTGTTCTCCGACCCGACGCACGGCTCCGTCGCCATGTTCCAGGACGTCGGCGGCGACCAGCTGGGACCGTCCGCGAGTGCCGGGGTCTTCGAGGCGACCATGGTGATGACGTGGCCCGCCGGGCCGGGCACGGGTGGTGTCGCCAACCCTCCCGAGCCGCCGCGCACCGCTGAGGGTGTCGGGCCGGGCTCGACGCGGGCTCAGGTCATGGCGGCCTATCCGAATGCGACCCCGACCAGTGGCGGTTCCGGCGGCGATGCGCTCATGATTACGCAAGACGGTGTGCCGATCATCTTCGGGTTCAGCAACGGATGGGATGGCCCCAAGGCGCCCACCGATGTGGTGTACCAGGTCGAGGTCGGCTCCGCGCTCATGGGTGACCTGTCCGTGGGGGAGCTCTGCGGATAGACGCGTCCGCCACCGTGCGCCCGGACGTGCCAGACTAGGACGCATGACGCAAGACAGCACACCGCGCCCGGAACTGGCGTTCGGACAGGAGTACGAGCCCGAGTTTTCCCGCGGAACGCTGTCGGTGGCGGCGGGCGGGGTGCCGCCCGCGCAGGCGCCAACGCAGGTGACGCATGCGGCGCAGCTGAGCGTGTCGCAGCTTGCCGACGCGGTGCAGGCCAACCAGCGCCGCCAGCTGGGCCGGGCGATCACGCTGGTCGAGTCGCAGCGTCCGGACGACCGCGCCCGGGCCTTCCAGCTGCTGCGCGAGCTGCGCATCCGGCAGGCTGCCGCCCCCC
>WRGV01000284.1 GCA_009787035.1 Propionibacteriaceae bacterium
CCGCTCGTCGGCGACGATGTGCGTGGCCGCGTCGAGCTGCAGCGTGCAGTCGTCCAGGCTGGCCCCGCCGGTGGACAGCCACGGGTGGAACCCGACGCCGTACGGCAGTGCAGTTTGTCCCAGATTGCTTGTCACGACCTCGATCGCCAGCCCGTNGTNCGACAGCGCGTAGCGCACCTCCAGACGCANCCGGAACGGCCAGCCGGGCTGCGGCGGCAGGTCGAGCCCCAGCGTGACCGACGCCGCGTCCCGATCCACGACGCCCCACCGGTGCCAGCACATCAGGCCGTGCAGCGCCGTCATGCGGTCGGGCTCGGTGATCGGCAGCTGGTAGCGCACGCCGTCCCAGGTGAACACCCCGTCGCGCAGCCGGTTGGGCCACGGCGCCAGCACCGCGCCGTTGAACGCGGGCGGGGTCGCGCCGGGTTCGAACCCGACGACGGCATCGGCGCCGTTCACCCGATACTGGCACAGCTTGGCCCCGACGGGCGCGATCACGGCCTCCTGGCCGCTCAGACTGATCCGACATGCATCGCTCATGGCGACCACGCTAGTGCAGCCGCGCCGTCGATTCCCGGACGATCAGCGAGGTGGCCATTTCGACCTTGGGACGCAGCGGCGTGATGCCGCGATAGGCCAGCGACATCAGGATGCGCGTGGCCTCGCGGGCCATCTCTTCGATCGGCTGGTGAATCGTCGTCAGCTGCGGGTTGAGCCACTTGCACATGTCGACGTCGTCGAAGCCGACGACCGACAGATCGTCGGGGATGCGCAGCCCCAGCTGCTTGGCGGCCTGATAGACGCCGTACGCCTGCATGTCCGAGCCGGCGAAGATGGCGGTCGGCGGATCGGGCAGGCGCAGCAGCTCCAGGGCCTTGTCGTGGCCGCCCTGCGTCAGGAAGTTGCCGATGCGGATCAGCGTCGGATCGACCGGGATGCCCGCGCGCCCGAGCGCAGCGCGGTAGCCGTCCACGCGCTCCTGCGAGCAGGCCAGGTCGGGATCGCCGGTGATGACGCCGATGCGCCGGTGCCCCAGGCCGAGCAGATGCTCGGTGGCGGCCCGTCCGCCCGCGTAGTTGGACGCGCCGACGACCGGCACGCTCACGGTCGTCGTCCCGATGGGATCGACGAGCACGTACGGGATGCGCAGGCGGGCCAGCTCGGCATCCATGCCCTGGTTGAGCCGCGAGACGACCAGCACGAGGCCGTCGGTGTGCCGCTGGGCCAGCGCGGACAGCCAGCGGCGGTTGCCCAGCGTGCGTCCGTGCGTGACGGTGACGACGATGCCGATGCCCATCGTCGCGGCTTCCTCTTCGGCCCCGACCAGGATCTTGGACGACCACTGCGTGTCGATGCCGCGCACGACCACGTCGATCAGCCGCGCCGGGCTGCGCAGGTTGGCGCCGCGGCGGTGATACCCGTTGTCGGTGAGCAGGCGCGAGATGCGCGAGCGCTGGGTGTCGCTCACGCCGGGACGCCCGTTCAACACCTTCGAGACGGTCGCCACCGAGGTGCCCGCCTCCTCGGCGATCTCGGCGAGCGTAATCCTGCTGTCTGCCACGAAACTCATTGAAGCACAACTGACGCGAAACTTTCCGAAAACCTCGATTCCTGCGTCAGAGCGTGACATGATGACAGCCAGGCATCTGACGCTGTGACCGGTTCTTCGCCGCTTGAGGAAACCGCCGCAACGGATCGCGTAAGTTTCGTGATCGTCTCAGGAATCCGGCCCCGACGGAAGGATGAACTCATGTCCAGCACCGACGCTGCGACGAGCGCCGCGCAGAACCTGCTCGCCAGCATGACCCTGGACGAGAAACTCGCGCAGCTGCAGGGCCTGTGGATACACGCCGACAAGACCGGCGGCGTCGTCGCCCCCGAGATGGGTTCGGCCAAGCCGGCTGGCGACTTCACCGACGTGGCCGCCCACGGCCTGGGGCAGCTGACCCGCGTCTACGGCACCGCCCCGATCACGCCCGCCGAGGGCCTGGCCCGGCTGCTCGGCTACCAGCGCTGGGTCGCCGNCAACACGCGCGCCCGCATCGGCGTGCTCGCGCACGAGGAGTGCCTGACGGGCCTCAACAGCTGGACGGCCACCACGTACCCCACCCCGCTGGCCTGGGCGGCCACGTTCGATCCGTCCATCGTCGAGACGATGGGCGCGCAGATCGGCGAGACGATGGCAGCCCTCGGCATCCACCAGGGCCTGGCGCCGGTGCTGGACGTCGTCCGCGACGTGCGCTGGGGCCGCGTCGAAGAGACGATGGGCGAAGACCCGTACCTCATCGGCGAGCTGGCCACCGCGTACGTCCGCGGGCTGCAAAGCCGCGGCATCGTCGCGACGCTCAAGCACTTCATGGGCTACTCGGCCTCCCAGGGCGGACGCAACCTCGCGCCCGTGCACGCCGGGCCGCGCGAGATGCTGGACGTCTTCGCCATCCCGTTCGAGATGGCGGTGCTGGACGGCCACGCGGGCTCGGTCATGCCGGCCTACGTCGACATCGACGGCGTGCCGATGCACGCGCACCACGGCTACCTCACCGGTCTGCTGCGCGACCAGTGGGGCTTCACCGGCACGGTCGTCTCCGACTACTTCGGCGTGGAGTTTCTCCAGCGCCAGCACGGCATCGTGGACGACCTGGGCGCCGCGGGCGCCGCGTCGCTGCGGGCCGGCAACGACGTCGAGCTGCCCACGGGCGTGTGCAACCGGGAACCGTTGCTGAACCTCATCGCGGACGACCCGGGCCTGGTCGAGGCCGTGGACCGCGCCTGCCTGCGCGTGCTGACGCAGAAGGCGGCCCTGGGCCTGCTGGACATCGACGCCGAGATCGCCCGGCTGGAGGCGCTGGCCGCCGACGTGCCCGCCACGCTCGACCCGCCCGCGCACCGGGCGACCGCCGCCGCCCTCGCGGCCGAGAGCATCGTCCTGCTCGACAACCCGTCCGGCCTGCTGCCGCTCGCCCCGCGTCCGGGCCTGAAGCTGGCCGTCGTGGGCCCCAACGCCGACCGCGCCGAGGCGCTGTTCGGCTGCTACAGCTTCGTCAACCACGTGCTGATGCACCACCCCGACACCGAGCGCCGCCTGGACGCGCCGACGGTGCTCGACGCCGTCCGCGCCGAATACCCCGGCGCCACGGTGACGCACGCGCTCGGGTGCCCCGTCCAGGGCGGGGACGACGCGGACATCGCGGCGGCCGTGGCGGCGGCTCAGGACGCCGACGTGGTGATCGCCGTGGTCGGCGACCAGTCGGGCCTGTTCGGCGCCGGGACGTCGGGCGAGGGCTGCGACGCCGGCTCGCTCGACCTGCCCGGACGCCAGACCGAGCTCGTCGAGGCGCTGCTGGCCACCGGGCGCCCGGTGGTGCTGGTGGCGATCACGGGACGTCCGTACGCCATCGGCGACCTGGCCGCGCGCGCGGCCGCCACGCTGCAGGCGTTCTTCCCCGGCGAGGCGGG
>WRGV01000285.1 GCA_009787035.1 Propionibacteriaceae bacterium
CCCGCCGTACCGGACCGGCACCGTCGTGCTCGCCGCCCTGATCGTCCTCGTCACCGCAGCCGCACTGCGATGGCCCCATCGCGCCCGGCAGTTCGCCGAGGCGCTGTTTCGCTACCGATACCTCGTGGGCATCGGTGTCGTCCTCGTGCTCACCGTCTGTCAGATCTCGGGCTCGTCGATCACCTCGTACGGACTGTTCCTGCATGACACATCGGGGCCCGGCTCGACCATCCTGTTCGGACAGGCGCGGACGATCCGCAGCGACGAGTGGGGCGTCCAGTCGCCGTACTACCTGTCGCAGGTTGCCAATCACTTCCGCCTCATGAACCCCTTCGTTCAGACCGGCGCGGGACAGAACATGCTGGTCAGCTACAACGCGCCGGTCTGGGACATCACCGCCATCGGCAAGCCCATGACCTGGGGCTACCTGGTGCTGGGCGCCGCGCACGGCCTCGCATTCTCCTGGGACTTCAAGCTCGTCTTCCTGTTGCTGGCGTCATTCGACCTGTGTCTGCTCCTCACCCGCCGGGCCCGCGTGCTGTCCGCCGCCGGTGCCGTGCTGCTGGTCTTCTCCCCCGCCGTGCAGTGGTGGTTCGACCCCCACTTCGTGGACGTCATCTTCTGGTCGTTCTGCCTCGTTCTGGTCGTCTACCACTCCATGACCTCGCACACGCTGTGGCGCCAGCTCGGCTTCGCGCTGCTGCTGTGCTGTTGCCTGGTCGGATTCACACTGGCCTTCTACCCGGGCCTGCAGGTGCCCTTCGGCATGATGGCGCTCGTGCTGGTCGTCATGCTGCTGGTGCGCGACCACGCCATGATCACCTGGCGCCCGCGCCTGTGGATCATCCTCGCCGCGGCCGCCCTGTGCGCGCTCGCCGTGCTGGCGCACGGCTGGCTCGTGTCGCGCGACGCACTCACGGATCTGCTGGGTGCCGCCTACCCCGGCGTGCGGGCCTTCCCCGGAGGCGGCAGCCAGTTCGCCGACCTGTTCACCAGCCTGTCGTCGGTGTTCTACCCCTACACAGACCTCGGCTACGGCGACATCGCCCAATCGACCACCTTCGTCCATCTGGCACCCGCTGTGTTGTTCGTCGCTCCGGCGATCTGGAAGAGGGCCGGCCGCAACGCCGGCATCGGCAAGGCACTCATGGCGCTGACGCTCGCCGCGGCGGCGTGGATGTACATCATCTTCCCGGTGCTGTTCGCGCGCCTGACCATGCTGGGCCAGGTGACACGGGCACCCTACGTCTACGGGCTGTTCGCCACGCTGCTCACCATCTGGGCCGTCGGCGAACTGGTCGGCAGGCCCATGTCGGGTCGGATCACCGCGCTCACGTCGGCCCTGTTCGGCGTGGCCCTGTTGCTGATCGTCGCGAACGCCCACGGCGGCGCGGCCACCAAGGCCGGCGGGTTGCTGACGGCCATCGGCCTGGTCGGCCTGCTGATCTGCGCACTGCGCGGACGCCGCGCGCTCGTGGTCACCGGATTCTGCTGCGTGGCCCTGGTCGGTGGCGTTGCCGTCAACCCGGTGACCGTGGGCAACGCCTCACTCACCAACCGGGTGGTCATCCAGCAGGCCGCGGCCATCTCGCGGGCGCACGGCGATCCGTTGTTCGTGGTCGACAGCGAGCTTCCCTACGTCTCGAACCTGCTGGCCGCGGACGGCGTCCGCACCCTGTCGGCCACGTACTTCTACCCGCAGTCCAGCAAGTGGCGGCCCATCGACCCCCACGACGCGTTCAGGGAATGCGACAACCGGTACGCCAACGTCACCGTCGTGATCGCGGACGCGACCTCGTGCACCAACCCGGCGCCGGATGCCATCAACATGGACGTCACCATCCAGAATCTGGACGCGCTGGGCGTCGAGTACGTGCTCTCGCGGCGCGACCTGCCGGACCTGTTCCCGGGCCGCTTTGTCACGGTGTTCGATTCGGCGAACGACCCCGACATTTACCAGGTGATCGGCTAGCACACCGGCAGCCACCGGTGGTGTTGGGACTACAGTTAACTCACACCCTCGAACAGGAGAAGCCACAATGTCGGTGACTGTCGCAGATGGTCCATCGATCGCCGCCATCGTGCCGTGCTACAACGAAGAGGCCGCGATCGCCAGCGTCGTCGCCGATCTGAAACGGTCGATGCCTGGCATCGCTGTCTACGTCTACGACAACGCGAGCACCGACCGGACCGTCGAGATCGCCCGGGCCGCGGGGGCCATCGTCCGCCACGAACCCCGGCGCGGCAAGGGAAATGTGGTCCGGAGGGCCTTTGCCGATGTCGACGCCGATATCTACGTGATGATCGACGGTGACGACACCTACGACGCCGACGCGCTGCCGGGCATGATCGAGCGGCTGACCAGCGAGCACCTGGACCACGTGCTGGGCGTGCGCACCGCGCAGATCGGCTCCAGCGCCTACCGCCCGGGGCACGAGTCGGGCAACCGCCTGTTCAACCGCCTGGTCGGACGCCTGTTCGGCGAGCCCGTCTCGGACATGCTCAGCGGCTACCGCGTGATGTCGCGCCGCTTCGTGAAGTCGTTCCCCGCGGTGTCGCGGGAGTTCGAAATCGAGACCGAGCTGACCGTCCACTGCATGAGTCTGCGCGTGCCGCAAGCCGAGGTGAACGTGGGATTCCGCGACCGTCCACAGGGCAGCGAATCCAAGCTGCGGACGTATCACGACGGGTTCCGCATCCTGCGCCTGATCGGATCGCTGGTGCAGCACGAGCGGCCGCTGCAGTTCTACGGCCTGACCAGCGCGGTGCTCGCGATCATCGGCGTCGTGCTCGGCGCGCCGTTGATCTGGACGTTCATCAACACGGGGCTGGTCCCGCGGCTGCCCACGGCCGTGCTCGCGTCGTCGCTGATCATCATTGCGATGCTCAGTCTGGTCGTGGGGCTGGTGCTCAACGCGCTGCTGCGCAGCCGGCGTGAGATGGCGCGCCTGATCTATCTGCAGTACGGGATCGCGGCGTGACCTCGCTGCGGGCCCGTGCGTCGGCCCTGGTGCACGACGGCGCGCTGCTGCGCTACATCGGCGTCGGCATCTTCAACTCGCTGCTCGATCTGGGCCTGTACACGCTCTTCAGCGTGGCGATCGGCATCCCACCGCTGATCGCCAACATCATGAGCACCACAGTGACGCTGTGCGTCAGCTACTTCCTGAATCGCCGACTGGTCTTCCGCTCGACCGTCGGCTACGCCCGTAGCGCGGCGCAGTTCGTCGTCGTCACGCTGTTCTCGGGACTCGTGGTGCAATCGTGCGTCATCTGGGTGGTGACGCACGGGGCACCGCACGTCGTGCCCCAGGTGCCGTCCGACCTCGTCAAGGTCGTTGCCAAGCTGATCGCGATGGGCGTGGGCATGGTGACCAACTACGTCGGCTACCACTGGCTGTTCACCGCCCGGCGCGAACAGCGCGGCCGTACAACGGCTCAGGGCCCCC
>WRGV01000286.1 GCA_009787035.1 Propionibacteriaceae bacterium
AAGATCCAGACGCCGCCGATCCGTGGCCGCGGACGGCCGGGCGTGGTCGAATCGCCACTCATGCCCCCTGGACTAGCCATGTTGTCCATTCTGGCATCACCGCACGGCTGCCGCCTGGGATTCAGCGTCACCGCTGCTGAAAACACATGTTCTGGCCGGTCCGGTGCCGCTCGGCCTACCGGGGACGGACGCCGTTTTCGCTGCGGGTCGGTTCGGGCCCGTCAGCGCGCGGTCGCCGCCGCGGCCACCGTGTCGCGGATCGGACGGTCATCGACGTAGAAGCGCTTGTCCGGGTCGAGCGGATCGATGTACACCGGCAGCGTCGTGATCTTCGCAGCCCGCAGCAGCGGCACCGGGTCGGACGACGACCACACGGCCCCGCTGGTGAACGTGTGCTGGCGGGCGTTCATCGGATCGGTCCAGGCGCAGCTGACGTACCACAGGATCTTGGACCGTATGTGCGCGGCCTCGTTGAAGCGGGACCCCGTCACCGACGCCTCGACCAGCCGCCCCCGCTGCACCGCGGCACATTGGCGCCGGTATCGGCGCGCCACCCAGGCCGCGTGGGCCACCAGGATCACAAGAAATGCGCTTCCCAGAAGCAGAAAGACCACGGATATCGTGCGGGATCTGGCGGTCTGCGCATGGGTCGGATTGCCCGGATCGTACGCCAGCGTGACCTGCTGCCCGACAGAGAACCACGGCCCGTGTTCGGTCGTGGAGTGCTGGTAGGTCGTCCCGTCCACGGTGTACTGCACGACCGGACGCCCGCTGTTCACGGCGATGACGTCGCCCGTCACCTGGCCGCTGCGGCCCAGGTAGCCGCCGCCGATGATCAGTCCCCCCACGAAGAATATGACGCCCAAGACCGCCCACATGATGATGAACACCCAGACACCACCGACCCGCACCTTCGGGCGGCCATCCACACTAGCGTTCGCTGATTCACGCGCCATGATGCCCATTCTGGCACCGTCTGCGGTCAGACACGATCGTCTGTGAAACCTACGTGTCACCACGATCGACACTGCTGGAACAGCAGCTCTGACCGGTTCAACTGGTGCAGAGCCTCGTCCTGGTAGCTGCGGTGTCGCATCTCGGCGCCGAGCGTCATCAAACGGTCATGACAAGGGGAAAAAGCTCTTGGCGGAGGATACGAGATTCGAACTCGTGAGGGCGTGAACCCAACCCGCTTTCCAAGCGAGCGCCATAGGCCAACTAGGCGAATCCTCCGCAGACGAGGATACAGGCTGGCAGCCCCTGGAATCCACCCGGAATCTTCGCTCTCGCCGCCCCGGTCATGTCCGCCCCGCGGTGGCCGAGCCGGTGAACTGCGCCGGTCCGGCCGGGAAGTGCGGACGGGCCGCCACGGCGACGTCCACCCGCACCAGCAATCCGCCACCGGATGTCTGCGGCGTGCAGCCCGTCAGCGACGCGCCGTTGTCGGCCGCCACCGCATGGGCCGCCGCGCAGGCGTCTGTCCCGTCGGCAAGCGCGTGCGCGCCGGCCAGCGCCGCCATGTCCGCGACCGTGCGAGCCGCATGGGCACAGCGCACCCACGAGGCCCCACAGATCGCGACGTACGCGGCCACACCCACGATCATCAGGCACATCAGCACCAGGATCGACCCTGCGCCGCGCTGGTCGCTTCGCCTGTCGTGCCGCATCACGAGGTTCCTCCTGGTGTCTCCATCGGCATGGTCGCGACACCGGTCATCGTGACCGGCCCTATCGCACCCAGCTTCGACTGCGCGCTGACCGTGACCGTGACCGCGCCGTCGGCCTGGCTGATCTGCACCTGCGCGCCCGCCGGCACGCGCTGCTCGGCCTGCGCCACGCCCGCCACGTCACCGCGCGCCGCGTACCGAGCCACCTGCGAGGCCGCGTCGGCGCAGCGGATGTGCAGCGTCACCAGGCCGACCATCCAGCACAACACCGTCGTCACCAACATCGCCGACAGGATGCCGATGGCAAGCTCGAACGTCACCATGCCGCGACATCCACGCCGTTTCGTCGCCATGTCGTCCCTCCTTTGCGCGTGCGAGTGGGCGCGCCGGGGACGGGGCAGGGCCCGCCCCCGGCACACGATCGAACGCCACCGGCCTACGAGACCAACCCCGTGATGGTCTTGAAGATGTCGGTGATGATGTTGAAGATCCAGGTGAAGAAGCTGTCCGCCTTGAAGACCTTCAGCAGGACCAGCGCCAAGGCGATGGCGCCGATGATGCCGACCACATACTCGGCGGTGACCATGCCCCGCTGCCACAGCGAGAGGGGCGCAAGGTCGGTCTGCGGCTCATCCTCGGGGATGGCCGGGGTCAGCGTATCGGTGGTGCACATGATGGTTTCCCTTCGGTTGGGGACGCGTCGGGCGTCCGTGAGTTGACTCACCCCCAATCTGTCTGTGCGGCAACCCCTCCACCCGGGCAATGTGTCCACCTGTGGATAATTCCTCGACCACGCGGCGAATGTGGAAAAGCCCCCGCTTCGACCCCAATGTGGTTACGATAAGCACCGTTACCAGAGCACTTGTGAGAAGAGGGAGCATGCGCGCAGCCCAGTTCAGTGAGTACGGGGACCCCGAGGTCCTGCACATCGACGACATCCCGGTACCCGATCCGGGCCCTGGCCAGGTGCGCATCCGCGTCATGGCGCACGCGGTCAACCCCATCGACTGGAAGGTCCGCAGCGGCACATCGCCCGTCGTGCAGCACTTCCCGGCGGGCACGGGGCGCGACGCGTCCGGCATCGTGGACGCCGTCGGCGAGGGCGTCGACGAGGCCCTGATCGGCCACGCGGTGATGGGCCTGGCGCCCGACACCGCGGCCGCCGAGTACACCATGCTGCACCACTGGGCCGACAAGCCCGACAGCATCAGCTGGGACGAAGCCGCCGCCATTCCGCTGGCCGCCGAAACATCCATGCGGGTCATCCGCACCACCGACGTCACGGCCGGCGACACCGTGCTGATCGATGCCGCCTCCGGCTCGGTCGGCCTGGCCACGCTGAACTTCGCCCGCGAACTCGGGCTCCGCGTCGTCGGCACGTGTTCTCCAGCTAACGCGGATCTGCTGCGCTCGGCGGGGGCCATCCCGATCAACTTCGGCGAGTGGTCGCACGCGCAGCTGGCCGCCCTGGGCGTCGACCGCATCGACCGCGTCTTCGACTTCTCCGGACGCAGCCTGCCCCAGCTGATCGAGCTCATGGGTGACCCCGCCACGATCGTCGGCATCGTCGACCACGCCAACGGCCCCAAGCTCGGCATCCACGACTCCGGCGCCTCCGCGACGGTCGGCGCCTTCGACGCGATCGGCCTGGCCGGACAGCTCGCCGCCAAGGGGCAGTTCCCCGTGCGGCTGGGCAAGCGCTACACGCTCGACCAGATCGGCGACGCCCAGCGCGACTGCCACGCCGGCGCCCAGGGGAAGCTCATCGTCCAGATCGGCGAG
>WRGV01000287.1 GCA_009787035.1 Propionibacteriaceae bacterium
CCCGGACCTGACGCTGGACGACCAGGGCCGGCCGTGGCTGGTGTACTACACCGGCACCGAGGGCACCACCATCGGGCCGCCGCAGATCCTGCGTTCGGACGACGGCGGGACGACATGGACCTGGGCCGGGGCGGCATGGAAGGCCGACCAGACCCCCGCATGGGTGAGCGCGGCGGTGCCCGGCGCGAAGAATGTGTGGGCGCCGACGCTGGCCCACCACGACGGCGTGTGGTACCTGTATTACGCGGTATCGACCTTCGGCTCGAACAGCTCGGTGATCGGCGTGATGACGGGGAAGAACCCCGACCCCGCCAGCCCGGACTACGGGTGGACGGACGCCGGGCAGGTCATGGTCTCGCGCGCGGGCGCCGACCAGTTCAACGCCATCGACCCGACGATCGTGCAGGACGCGGACGGGGTGCCCTGGATGTTCTTCGGATCGTTCTGGTCGGGCATCTACGCCGTGCAGTTGAGCTGGCCGAGCGGGCACGTCGCACCCGGTGCCAAGCCCGTGCACATCGCCACGCGCGATGCCTCGCCGTGGGCGATCGAGGCCGCCTCCGTGCTGCGCCACGGCGGCTCCTACTACCTGTTCGTGTCGTGGGACACCTGCTGCCAGGGCGTGAACTCGACGTACAACATCCGCGTCGGGCGCGCCTCGTCCGTGCTTGGGCCGTACCTCGACCGCGACGGCGTGCCCATGCTGTCCGGCGGCGGCACGCTGTGGCTCGCCAGCTTTGGCGACATGGCCGGGCCGGGCGGCGAATCCGCCGCCGGCGACTACCTGGCCTTCCACTACTACGACCGGGCCCGAGCCGGTGCACCCACGCTGGCCATCGCCCGCCTCGGCTGGGATGACGGCTGGCCCGCCTCCCCCGCACTGACGGCCTCCGCACCGGGATAGGCCCGGAAACACCGGCCGCAGCCGACGGCGTCTATCCCACGGGCAGCCAGACGCGCATGGTCGCCGGGCCCCGATTGCCCCAGGCGTGGTAGGGCCTCATGACGAGGTCGCACGGCTGCGTGGCCCGCCCGGCCGGCCCGACCCCGTAGGGCCACGCCGTCGGGCACGTCCGCCGGATCAGGCCCGGCATGGTGACGGTGTCACCGTCCATGCGGGCCCCGGGCGGGGCGGCCACCGCGACATCGTTGACCTCGACGCCCTCGGGCAGATCCACCGATTCCAGGCACAGCACGAGCGGGCCGCGCTCGACGGCGACCGCGCCCCGGACCGCGTCGATCCGGTCGTCGGGGACAATCACGCGCGGGATCATCGGAAACACCAGCTCGACGACATCGCCGGCCTGCACCCGGGTCCGAAGTGTCCCAACGGGAACCGACTGGCCGTCGACCGTCGCGCCGCCGGCCCACTGCGGGATCCGCAGGTCCAGCGCGAAGGGGCCGGGCGCCTCGTCCACACTGATCCGCACCAGGCCGTCGTCCGGATACGCGGTCTGCATCCGCAGCCGGGCCTTGGGCGTCACGATGGTGGCCGGGGCGTACTGGTGCACCTGGATGCCCGCATCCGAGCCGGTGGCGATGAAGGTGGCCAGCGACGCGAACGTGCGGGCCACGTTGGTGGGGCAACACGAGACCTCGAACCACGGCGCGCGCAGCAGCGCATCGGCGCGGGGGGCCACCTCGTCGGGGGCGGATGCGGCGGCCGGAGTGCGCCGGTGCAGCGTGTTGGTGTAGAAGAACCCATCCCCGCCCGCCGACGGACAGGCGGCGACCAGGTTGAACAGCGTCCGCTCGATCACATCGGCGTAGCGCGGCTGCCCGGTGGCCAGCAGCAGCCGCCACGCCACCATGACCGAGGCCACCCCGGCGCAGGTCTCGCAGTAGGCGCGGTCGGGCGGTAGCTCGAAGTCGGCGCCGAAGGCCTCGTCCTGGTGGTGCGCGCCCATGCCGCCGGTCAGGTACGTCCGCGCGGCCAGCGCCGCATCGTACTGGCCCCGCGCGGCGTCCAGCAGCTGCGCATCGCCGCGCTCCACCGCGATGTCCACCGCACCCGCGCACAGGTACAGCGCCCGCACCGCGTGGCCGTGCAGCACCGGCGAATCGACGAAAGGCACGTCGTCCAGGAAGTAGCCGCGTCCGAACTCCCCGTCGGGCAACAGCCCGTGCCCGCGCCGGGCCAGGAACCGGTTGGCCTGGTCGAGATACCGGGGCTCGCCGGTGACCCGGGACAGCTCGGCCAGCGCCACCTCGATCTCGGGGTGCCCGCAGACGTCCGGACGCGCGCCGTCCGCGAACTCGCGGCAGACGTGGTCGGCCGCCCGCAACGCCACCTCGGCCACCGACCCGCCGCGGCCGGTGCGCAGCCGCGCCACGCCGGCCTGGATCAGGTGCCCGAAACAGTACAGCTCGTGGCCCCAGGCGAAATCCGAATAGCGCGGCGCCTGCCCCGGGTTGCCGAACTGGGTGTTCAGGTAGCCGTCGTCGCACTGCGCCGCCGCCAGCAGACGCCCCAGCCGCTCGATCTGCTCGTCCAGCGCGACGTCGCCGGTGCGCCCGACCTCCCAAGCCATCGCCTCGATCAGCTTGTAGACGTCGGAGTCGGCGAACTGGCGCCCGCCGTGGTGACCCGCGATGTCTCCGGCCCGCACGTGGGCGAAATTGTCGATCCACCCGACCCGTTCCTCCCACCGCAGCGCATGCGGGATGATCGCAGAGGCGTTGAGCCGTTGCCGCTCACCCCAGAACCCACCGTCGATGCGCACCTGGTCGATGCCGAGCGGGCGCAGGCGGCCCCACGAGGGGACGACGGGTGCGAGGACACGGGTATTCCTGGTGGACATGGTCACCCCTTCACGGCGCCGGACAGGACGCCCTTGACGTAGTACTTCTGGAGAGCGAGGAACAGCACGAGCGCCGGCAGCGTCAAGACGACGACGCCGGCCGTGGTCACCCCGTAGTCGATGACGCCCATGACCTGCTGGCGCATGTTGACCAACGCCAGCGGCAGCGGCGCGTTGCCCATCGACAGCAGGTACAGCGACACCATGAAGTCGTTCCAGGCCGCCAGATAGGCGAACAGGCCGACCGTGACGACCGAGGGGACCACCGCCGGCAGCATCACGCGCCGGAAGGCCCCCAGCGCGCCGCAGCCGTCGATCGCCGCGGCCTCCTCCAGCTCCCTGGGGATGGCGGCGAAGGCGTTGCGCATGATCAGCACGCCGAAGGGGAGCTGGAATAGCGTGAGCACCAGACCCGTCCCGACCAGCGAGTTCTGCAGGCCCAGCTGCTTGGTCCACACGACCATGGGGATCAACAGCGCCGCGTACGGCACCATCATGATCGCCAGCACGGCGATGAACAGGGCGCCGCGCCCGCGAAACGAGTACCGGGCGAAGGCGTAGCCCCCCGTCGCGGCCACCACCACGGTGACGACGACCACGATCGCCGAGATGACCACCGAGTGCCACAGATACGACGGCAGGCCC
>WRGV01000288.1 GCA_009787035.1 Propionibacteriaceae bacterium
AGACGGCCGCACCCGAGCCCGCACCGNCCGTTGCCGCCGAGCCCGAGCCTGAGCCCGCGCCCGATCAGCCGTCCGCCGAGGAAGACCAGGGCGATCCGTTCCGCTACGGGGAAGGCTCGTTCATCGGGACGACCCCGCCCGAGGGCTACACGATCAAGGGCAACGAGCGTTCGATGAAGTACCACGTGCCGGGCGCGCTGGCCTACGAGCGCTGCTCGACGCAGGTGTGGTTCAACAGCACGCAGGCCGCCGAGCGCGCCGGATTCGTCCGCGCCGAGCGCTGATCGGAGTCGTGCCAAAATCGGCGCAGACAATTTCGGGAGAAATCCTCACAACGTGGCATCCCCGATGGGCTTGATATGGGTGAGACGCATCACCGCGTCCTGTCCCCGAGGAGCACCATCCATGACCGCGACCACCAGACCCGCAGCCCGCACCACCACCCGTCGGCTCATCCGCGCGCTGCCCCCTACCCCGGCGACCACCTGGGTCGACGCCATCCCGTTCCGGGCGCTGCTGCGCCAGCTCATCTGCGACACCGGGCTGCCGGCACCGGTGCTCGCGGTCGCGATCGGCATCCCGCCGCGCACCGCGCGGGCGCTGGTCAGCACGACGCATCCGCCGCGCCGCATCCGGTACGGGGATGCCCTCGCCATCCTTGAGCGGGACTACTGGCAGCTCATGGCCGATGCCCACCTGCCCGGCGCGGCCGGGCGCGTTCACACCGCGCTGGCGCGCACCTGTCCGACCATCGACCCGGCGCACCTGGCCCGGCTGCTGGACACCGAGCAGTGGATCGCGGAGGGGCTGCTGGAGGGCTGGGTCACCTGCTGCGAGCGGATCGTGATCTGGCGGGCGTTGGCGCTGATCGACGGCTGGACGACGTCCGAGGATGCGCAGGCACCGGCCGCCGAGGCGCCGGACGACGCGCCCGAGCTGGCCCGAGCCGCTTGAGGACGCCGCCGTGTTCGTCACCTGGTCGATCTGGGCGCCCGCCGCAGTGGTGCTGACACTGCTGCAGGCCCTCTGGCTGGTGCCCCGGCTGTCCGAGCCGGAGGACGGCGCGGAACTCCACAAGGTGCCGTACGCCCGCCTGCCCACGCGGGGCCGACTGGTGCTGCTGAGCCTGATCGCGCTGGCCACGCAGGTGGCCACCGCGACCCAGCCCGCCTCCCAGCGCGGCCTGTGGCTGGTGCTGGGATCCTCGGTGTTGGTGCTGATCTGGGTGGACGCCCTGACCACCTGGTTGCCCACCGTGCTCGCCCGGTTGTGCCTGGTACAGATGGTGCTCGCCGCCGCGATCGGCGCCCCCTTCGCCGACCATCCGGGCACGACACTGCTGCGCGTCGGCCTCGGCGCAGCCGCGTCCTGGGGTCTGTGGTGGCTGATCTGGCGGCTGTCCCGGGGCGGCATCGGGTACGGCGACGTGCGACTGGCGCCGCTGCTCGGCGCGGCGGTGGGAGCGTGCGGCGTCAACGCCTGGTTGGCGGCGCTGCTGGCCGGTTCGCTGGCCGGGGTGATCTGGGCGCTGGCACGACGCCACCGTCCGCCCGCACCGGGCACCACCAGCGGTTTCGCCTACGGACCGGCGCTGTGGATCGGACCCTACGCGGCGCTGATCTGGATGTGGGCCCTCGGCCCGCACTGAGCAGGATTCATCCAGCCCGTCGGAGGTTGCCGACGTCGCTCAGTGGCGCGAACCGACGCCCGGATCCTGCTCGTCGATGTCGGCGAACGGCGTGGCCACGCCGGCGCGAGCCGCCCGCAGCACCTCGGCCACCGTCTGCGGCAGCCGGATGGGATCGATGGGGTACGACGAGATGCCATCAGCCCGCGACCAGGCCGCCAGCCAGGCATCGGCAGCGCGAGCCACCAGCAGGATGATCGGCACCGGGAACGCCGACTCGTCCTTGATCTGGTGCGCCAGACCCATGCCTCCCTCGGGCACCGCCTCGCCATCCAGGATCGCAAGATCGAAATCCCGCTCGCCCAGGCCGGCCACCAGGGCCGCCGGCGTCGCGAACTCGAAGAACTCAAGATCCGGCAGATCGGCTGCGACCTTCTGCCCCAACGCGAGACGCACCTGCTGGCGCACAATCCTGTCGTCCGAATACAGCGCCACCGCATACGTCTGCTGCCCGGCGTACGCTCCTGCGCGCCGCGCCCCTCTGGTTGCCGCCACTAGTGTGAACCTCCCGGTCGTCGCCTACTGGGCCGCAGGCTGGGCGCCCGGGGCCGCGGTCGTGTCGGGGGTCGTGGAAGTCGTGGGGGTCGTGGTCAGCTCGGCCGGCGCAGCAGCCCCGCCCAACTGGGCCTTCATGGCCGCCAGCTCGGACTCGACCGATGCGCTGGACGCCATCGACTCCAATTCGCGCGTGATGTCGTCGCCCGGCGCCAGCGTCGGATCGCTCAGCGCGCCCGAGGCGAGCAGCTCGTCCACAGCGCTGGCACGTGCCTGCATCTGCGCGGTCTTGTCCTCGGCGCGCTGGATCGCCAAGCCGACGTCCGACATCTCGTCCGACAGCCCGCTGAACGCGTCGTTGACACGCGTCTGGGCCTCGGCGGCGGTNTACGTCGCCTTGATCGTCTCCTTCTTGGTGCGGAACGCGTCGACCTTCGACTGGAGCTGCGTGCTGGCCCGGACGAGCTTCTCCTCCTCCTGGCTGAGTTGGTCGTGCTGCGCCTTCAGGTCGGACAGCTGCGCCTGCAGCCCCGACTTGCGGGTCAACGCCTCGCGCGCCAGATCCTCGCGGTTCTGCGCCAACGCCTGCTGCGCCGCGGCCGTCAGCTTATCCATCTGCGAACCCAGCTGGCTGGCTTGCAGCTCCACGCGCTTGCGGCTGGTCGCCACGTCGGCCACGCCGCGGCGCACCTTCTGCAACAACTCAAGCTGCTTCTGGTAGGAGTAATCCAGAGTCTCGCGGGGATCCTCATACTTGTCCAAGACCTTGTTGGCCTTGGACGAGAAGATCAACCGCAACCTGTCGAAGATGCTAGCCATGGTGGGAGTCGATCCTTCCGGTCGTCGTGTGCGGTCGCGCGGTGGGGCACCCGCCGACGTTTCTCCAGCCTACGCTGGTGCGAGAACATGCGCATACGGGGCTCGCGCTCCAGTGTTCAGCCTACCGGACGCGGCCGGGGCTGGCCATCCAGACTGGATCACCGGGAAATCTGGCGCGCCGCGGCCTGCCGCGCCCAGGCATCGGCCGCGAGGACGGCGTCCACCGTCAGGTCGTCGGCCGCCACATGCCCACCGCCGGGCCTCAGATGCTCGTCCAACACCGCCGCGATGGTGTCGCAGATGCCGAGGAAACCGAGCCGTCCGTCGCAGAACGCCTCGACGCACACCTCGTTGGCGCCGTTGAGGACGGCCGGGGCGGTGCCCTGCGCACGTCCGGCCCGCCGAGCCAGCTCGATCGCCGGGAACGCATCCTCGTCCAC
>WRGV01000289.1 GCA_009787035.1 Propionibacteriaceae bacterium
CTAGACGCGGCGCTGGCAAGGCGGCCAAGCCGACGTGGGCTGGACGCCCACGAGGCGCAGGCCAACGCCGCCAGCGTCGCGGCTAGAAGAGGGCGTCCGGCGGGGCGGGCGGGGCGTAGGCAGGATCGACGCCCCGGAACATCTTGCTGACGGATCGTCCGTTGTGAATGCGGTCGATCGCCTCGGCGAACAGGCCAGCGACGCTGCGCACCTCCAGCTCGGGCCAGTCCTTCGGCGCCGGGACGGTGTCGGTGGTCACCACCTCGTCGATCAGCTCGCAGGCGCGCAGGCGCTCGACCGCATTGCCGGCGAACAGCCCGTGCGTGCACGCGACGCTCACTTTGGTGCAGCCGAACTCGCGCAGCCGCGAGACCAGCTCCAGGATCGACCCGCCGGTGGCGATCTCGTCGTCCAGCACGATCGCGTCGTGGCCGGTGACATCGCCGACGATCGAATCGATCACCACGCGGTTATCGCCCAGGCGCCGCTTGCTGCCGGCCGCCACGGGCGTGCCCAGCAGCCGGGCGAACTGCGCCGAATTCTTGGCGTTGCCCAGGTCGGGCGACACGACCACGGCGTTGCTCAGATCGCGTCCGCGGAAGTGGTCGGCAAGGACGCCCAGCGCGGTCAGCTGGTCGACGGGGACAGAAAAAAAGCCCTGCACCTGGGGAGCGTGCAAGGCCATCGTGAGGACGCGGTCGGCGCCGGCGGTCTGGATCAGATCGGCGACCAGGCGCCCGCCGAGCGAGATGCGCGAGGCGTCCTTCTTGTCGCTGCGGGCGTACGCGTAATGCGGGATCACGGCCGTGATCTGCGCCGCGGACGCGCCGCGCGCGGCATTGATCATCAGCAGCAGCTCCATCAGGTGGTCCTGCGTGGGCGGCACGAGCGGCTGGACGATGTACACGTCGCGCTGGCGGACGTTGACCAGCAGTTGCGCCTGCAAGCAGTCATTCGAGAAGCGACTGATGTGCGCGGGCGACAGCTTGAGGCCGAGATGTCCGCAGATCGCCTCGGCGAACGCGGGATGGGCCGAGCCCGAGAACACGATGATGTCTTTCATGGGTCTCCTTCGGGCTGCGGCGAACAGCAGACACCCTCAACAATAGTGTCGCCGACCCGGCATGGCGAGCGGATGGACGATGCGCCCGCCCGACCACCGCGCCGTCCGTTCGCCCTCGGCATATCGAGCGCNCGGGTAGACTGCTGACCACGCAGCGCCCCCACCATCTGGAAGGTTCACGCNCATGCTCTTCATCTTCGCCGGCTTCGGCATCGTCGGCGCTGTCCCGCTGCTGGTCGCCTGGATTCTGTACGGCGCGACGAACGCCTCCGGGCTGGTCTGCGGCATCATCGCGCTCGTCTTGAGCATCCCGGTGTACCCGCTGGGCATCTACCTGAACCGCACGCGTCCGGCCCGCGACCTGGCCCGGCGGATGGACGCCCGCTCGGCGCAGCTGCACGCGCTGGCCGATGCCGGGCAGTTCTACCGCGGCCCGGGGTTCCCGCCGCCGTCCTCGCTCGCCGATGCGCACCAGCAGGCCGACGACCTCGCCGTCGAGGAGTACGCCGCCATCAAGAACAAGGTCAACAACCGCAACACGCTGTTCTGGATCCCCGTGCAGTACTGGGCATTCATCAGCGGCGTGATCGCTGTGATCATCATCGTTGTCAGCGTCGCCAGCTGATCAATCAGGGCAGACACACAACGAGCTTCGAGGCTGGGACGGCGTCAGCCAGCTGCCGTAGCCAATGCCGACCACAAGGCTGGCGGCAACACACCCAGCGTCGAAGCTAGCTGGCCCAGCGGCCGGTGGAGAACAGCCAGGCCCAGATGATCATGATCACCACGTCGGCGGCAATGATCACGCCGACACCGATGCGCCAGGCCAGGCGCAGGTGATCATTGCGCGGCCGCCAGGTGACCAACCCCGCCAGCAGGGCGAACACGGGGAACCAGCCGAGGATGGCCCGGTTGACGGACATGTACCACCACGACGTCCCGAAGGCAATCACCTGGACGCCGACGAAACCGAACGCGGCCCACTGCCGCTTGCACAGGCACCACACGGCACCGACAAGCCCCAACGCCATCGAGATGATCTCGGCGCGGAACACCCAGCCCACCTCGGGACGTCCCGGCCAGGCGGCCATCGGCGTGGCCTGCAGCGTGTGCCAGAAGGCCTGCGCGGGCGTGGTGAAGCCGCGGGCCCAGCCGTCCTGTTCGGCCTGCAACCAGGCCGTCCACGAGCCGCTGATCGCGTGCAGGTACAGCTCGTAGCCACCCAGCACGGCGATCGGCACCAGCAACCAGACCCAGCGCAGCACCAGGGATTTGAGCCATCCCCGGGTGCGCCAGACCTGCGTGATCGCGATCAATCCCAGCCCGCCGATCAGGAACAACCCGGAGACGCGGAACGTGCAGGCCAGCCCAGCGCACGCCGCCGCCGCGGCCCAGTGTTCGTCCCTGGCCAGGCACCACGCCCAGAACGCCGCCGCGCAGAACAGCGCCTCGGTGTAGGGGACGGCGGTGAAGATCGCGGTCGGGGCGATCAGCCACAGGCACGCGGCGACCGGCCCGGCCAGGCGGACGAGCGCGACGGCCGCCAGCACCGAGCCGACCAGCGCCAGCACCGTCCCGGCGACCGCCATGGGCACGCCCAGCCGCGCGCCCAGCGCCAGCAGCGCCGGCAGGCCGGGGAAGAACGCCTGGTCGGTCGGCACCGCGTAGCCGTGCTGCGCGATCGCCAGGAAGTGCTGGACGTCCCAGTGGCTCACGACCTGGCTGAAGCTCTGGTTTCCCCCGATCATGGCCGCGGCCACCACGCTGGCCAACAGCAGCCGCGAGATCAGCCACACGCCGCCGACCAGCACGAACGGCCGCCGGATCGAGAGCGTCCGCCCGTTGTCGAACAGGCTCTGGCTCATCGGGCCGATCCCGGCGCGGCGCCGTCGTCGGTGTCGTCCGGGGCATCGTCGTCGCGCACGTCCTCCACGGGGACGGGCGGCGCGCCCAGGATGCCGTCGATGTCGGCCATCAGCGCCTCGTAGTCGTCCCACGACGACACGGCCTCGGCCTGCGGCTCCTCGGCCTGCGCTTCCTCAGCGGGCGGTTCGTCCGCGGGCGGCTCGTCTGGCGCGGGATCGTCCTCGACCACGGGCTCCTCGACCCCGGACTCCGCCTCCTCGAGCTCCACGTCCGCGGGCTCCGGGACATCCTCGACCGCATCGTCCGCCACAGAGTCTTCAGGCACAGAGTCTTCAGGCACAGAACCGTCCGAAACCGCATCGTCCGGCTCCGCATCGTCCGGCTCCGCAGCGCCCACCAGCGGCACGTCGTTCAGCGGCGTGACATCGTCGTCCGCGACGATGTCGGCGGGCACGTCCTGCG